>NZ_JACJEZ010000044.1:0-42295 GCF_014164365.1 Pseudoalteromonas sp. SG43-6 | reverse complement strand
CTGATAGCTGATAGCTGATAGCTGATAGCAAAATTATAACGGTTTATCCTATTTACAATCAAGCAGTTAAATGGATTTTATAACGATGCTAGTTAACACTCGCGCGTTGTAGGTGAATATCGGCGTTGTTGAGTACGTAATAAGGCAGTATTTTGTTGCTACTGGCAACTACGCGTTTGCTGGTGATATCAATAATACGGGCGTTTACTTCAACACCGTTGCTGCGGTAGATCAAGGTGCCTGATAACACATGACTGGCGATGCGTTGATCCGCTAACTGCTCTATATCGCGTGAAAATACAAAGTCACCGCGTGGGTTCATAGTTATTTGGTCGGTGGTTTTAAAGTCAACAATACCATAACCAAATTTTTGCAGTTGATGAATAAAACTCTCTGATAACTGGTTGCCTAATTGGCTACTGTTATTAAGGCTGGCATCTAAATCTACAAATGAAGTAACGGCAATCGAGGTATCAAGCTCTGTTTGCATTGTGTCGACTAAGTCTAACGCCATTTGCTCTACATAATTAACCAGTGTTTTATGATGCTTGTTAGGAATAAACTGCGCACCACTATCTAATGGCTCGGCGTCGTTTAATTGTGCTTGTTGTAGTATTTGAGTAAGGTCATATTGGCTAGTCGTACTTTGAACAGGCTCAGCCGTATCATTGGTCATACTGCATGCGCTGAGGATGCTGATCACCCCCCCTACGGTTAATAACTTAGTGCTGTGGATTAGCTTACCCATCATTGGCCTCACTTACTCGCTTGTTTTAGCATTACGCCATCAGTGCGATAGCTGCTGTCGAGTGCATCAACAACGGATTGCGGAATAAACCCTTGTGCAGAGCCAACCACAGCCTTACTAGCTAAACCAATAATTCGGGCATTGACTAGTACACCACCTTGGTGATTTACCATAGTGCCCGCCAGTACGTAGTTGAAGTTTTGATCTTGGCTTAGCTCTAAATAGTCGCGACTAAATACAAAGTCGCCAGAGGGAGTAACACGCATGTAGTCGGTGGTTTTAAAGTCGATCACCGGTACACCAAAACTGTGTAGCTCGTGCATAAAACTTTCGGCGATTTGATTACCTAACAATGTGCCGTCGTTGTAATCATCATCTAAAAAGATAAAGCTTGATACGGCCAGCGGCGTTTTGGTATTTACGTATTGTAAATTTTCAGCCATATCTTGCATTATGCCACGTACATAATGATTAATATTTTTACGTGTTGGGACTGTGACTTGGCTGCTATCGTTCATCACTGGAATATTATTTTGATAAAATGTATTACTTTGCCCAGGAGCTGCAACCATTCTTTGATCACCCTCTAACTGCGCAGAGTTATCAGTTTGTGCTGTTTTGCCCGGTTCCATCATTTGCGCGCAACCAAAACCCAGTGGCAAACATAAAGTTAATATTAAGCGTTTCATGAGAGCTCCTAATTAGTATTCGCTGCGGTAAATATAACCGTCGCGCTGTTGTATTTTTTCATCGCCCCACATCACATTTATGGGGATCTCTGTACTGGCTGCAGATACAACGCGGCTATCTTGCGTATTTACCATACGGGCGTTAACTATATAGGCATGTTGTTGCCGTGTTAAGGTACCCGTGATAACAAAGTCAATATTCTGACGTTGGCGTAACTTGCTAATGTCGCGACTTAATATACCATCTGCGTTGCTGGCTAAATTAAGGTGTTTTTCAAGGCGATATTCAATAGTGTTATAGCCAAGTTGGGTAAACTGAGTAAGTAAGCTTTCTTGAATTTGCTGACTCAGCCCTGCGCCCTGCCCTTGTGCCAGCTCACTGTCTAGCGCGTTGGCTAAGTAAAAGCTAGTAACGGCAATCCGTGCAGAGCTTTTAAACGGCCCTTGCACATGGCTCAATTGACTACTCAAGTCGCTCACATACTGATGCACAGTATAAGGTGCCATTGTTGCTTTTGGGGCATTGGTACTTGGTGCTGGCGGTTTTTCTTGCGTTAAACTACACGCAGTTAGACTCAGCAATAATAAACATAACAAAAGGCGCATAATTGCCATCCTCACTAAACATGGCAATAACAAAGCAAGTATTATGCCTATTTATAATTTTATTGGGTTATCTGTGTAGTGAGTCACCATGCAGTTGAGCTGTTGTAGCTTTAATTTATCACAATCAGCTTGGGCGTTTTTTTGATATTGGTATGCCCCGATTTTTAAGCGGTAATAAGTCATGCCTTTTACCTGAGCAGTTTCGACATTGGTGATAAATTTATCTGACAATAAACTCGGTACTTTTTGTTGAATTGTTTGCCAGCTTGGAGCTAATTGCGATTGTTGAGTGACCGCAATAATTTGCAGCGCAAAAAGCGCGTTGTTAGTTATGTTTGACTGTGTTGCTATAGATTGCGCAGGTCTATCTAACGGTACTTGCTGTGATGCCAAGGCAGCAGATGAATGGCTCTTCTTACCTGTGTTCTCGTCATCATTTGCTATCGCGGTTAACTGTGCTATCAATAAATTCAAATCACTTTCAATCAGTAATAATCGTTCAAGATCGGGTTTAATCGCTTGCCACTGTGCAGAGCTAGTTTGTAACTGTTGTAGCTCTTGTTGCGTGATCTGCACATAGGTTTCATGATTAGTTTCAGCTGTGCTGCTGGTACTTTTTTGCGCGCTATCCGTCGTGCTGGTACAGCCAGATAATATAATTAAACTCATTATTAATACGGCTGATTGCATTACACTAAACGATTGTTTGATATTCATTGCTATTCCTTTAATGAAGTATTGTTCGTTGTTCGATATCACACTTCAATCTTTGTTTTATTAATGACTGACAAAGCTCCGTAAATTCAGGCTGTGCTTGCTTAGCGTATGCTAAGGCGAGTATGTACTTACTTTGCTGTTGATCATGAATATAAAACACGTCTTGCTGTTGTAATTTTAAGCGTGGGCTTATCAAACGTAAGTATGCCTTTAACATCATTAACGATGAAAAATTCCCCGCATTAACAATAGTCCCCGACACTTCTTCGAGTGATTTTAAAGTAAAATCAACCCCAACCAACACATCCCCTTTTGCTGATAAATCAACTGTTACTTGCTGGGTGTTTTTTAATGCTTTACGTTCTTTAAAGCTATCGTCAACCACAGCCCGATACTGCCCTGGCCGTAGGTCGGTAAACAAATAATAGCCATCATAAGCCGCTTGGGTGTTGGCAACTTCTTTATCGTTTTGATCTAATAAGGTTATTTTTGCATAAGGCTGCACATAAGTGTGATCCCCTTGCTGCTGATAGACCACCCCTTCAATTTCACTGGCGTTGTTTAGCGGGTAATCCATGTATTCAATAAATCCTGCTCTTGGCGTGATTGAAAAGCCCTCATTGGCAGGCACAAAAAACGGATCGGGGAAGCTGTCTCTATCGAGCACAATATCTGTGGTGCGATTAGCTGGCATTGAGGTTAACAATGCAATGCCATTTTCATCGGTTATTGCTTGGCGATAATTTTGCAGCCCTTTTACTTTTATACCTGCAACACCTTGCTCGTCAGGATCCATAATGCCGTTGTTATTTTGATCTAAAAATACCCGTAACATTAATGTACCTGTCGTTGTTAAGCTTTGCTTAGACACAAAATAGTGATTGTTTTGTGTGTCATAACCAAGGCTGAATCTGCTATATACGCCAAGCTGCCAGTTATCTTCACTGTCGTAGTTTAGATTACTAGTGAGACTAAACTTATTGCTTTGCCAACTTAAGCCTAAATCAGCCGATTGAATATCATTAATACGAGAATCACGTAAGGTGACTTCTGCTTGCAGTTGACTGGTAATACTACGGTTAAACTCAGCCTCGTAGCTGGTGACTTCATTGATAGGAGATAATGTGTAATCAACACTAAAACGACTATAAATACGACCCAAACGCCCTTGCAAACGTGTTGAGCCATACACTGATTCAACATTATTACTTTGTTGCCATTGTAATTGGTTGCTCAAAGCTAGGCCTGCAATCGCATAATTCAAACGGTTCTGTGCTTGCTTATAGATGCCTCGGTTATCTGATGTTTGATACAATAAATTGTTTTGGTAGTTTAGCCGCCCGTAACTGTTTTGCATCAACTCGCCAGCCATATCAAACTGATAGCTGTCGTATTTTTGTTTTAATTCATCGGTTCGATTCGTTGCGCTAAAAAGTAAAGATTGATCAGCAAATTGCGTGCGTGCTGTAAGTTCAAGCTCTTGTTCATGTTGATTATTTTTCTGGTAGTCTAAGTTTAATAGCAGAGCGCTAAATAAGCTAAGGTTAGTCCCCAGTGACATGTGTTGTAGGTCGTCATGTGTTCTTTTTTGTGCCAATGCAGCGGTATATATCGAGAAGTCGTCTGTAATACCTTGCTCGTAGCGCCCTGCTATTTGCCAGCCCGTGCTGTCATTATTGAAGGCAGTATTGCCAAGCAATTTTTTACCCTGCTCAGAGACTGATAGTTCATAAAATCCTTCACCTTGTGCTAATTGGTTACTATCAATAAAATAATATTCGCTTTTTCGCTCGACCTGCCCTTGAGGACCATAAAAAATAAGCTCGAAGTTATTCTCACCATAAAACAAATCAACATTATCAAAAATATAACGACCATCTGATAAGCTTAATTGCTGCGCAATCAATACGCCGTTACGATAAAGCTCAACGTCCCAGCCTAACTGAATCGGACCACTTAAATTAATACGGTTACTATCAAATTGTTGAGTCAGTCCGCGGTTTGAAAACTTAATACCACGACCATACTGACTGTTGTAACGGCTGCCAACTTGTGTGGCCGTTACATCACCAAACTCAACTTCACTGGCTGCTAACACTCCCAGTAATGAGCTTTGCGGGTCTTGCTTAGTAAATGTTAAACGCGAATCGCTGAGTAAATCGCCCTCGCGACCAGATAAAAAGTATTCGGCAGATAAATAAGCAAAGTCTTGTGCACCTAATAATGAGTAACTTGTTCTATTTTGATTTTTATCAGCACTGTAGTTTAATTGTAAATCAGCAACAGGTGATGAAAGCGCTTGATACGGGCTGGCTTTCCAAGGCAAGGTGGGCTTGGCATTACGATTCGAGGGGTTAAGCCTTCTACCATGGCGTTCTCGCTGTTGTTCAATTGGTAATAAGATGGCCGAACTTAACTCTATTTCTAAATCACCATAATCGACTGTAAATTGCAGCCCAAAAACCTCTTTTAACTGCGCCATTTCAATATACATGTCATCATCAATGCTAATATCAGCAGCCGTTAGTTCAAGCATACCTGCGTCAGTTATCAGTGTTGCAGGCAGGGTGCTGGCATCTAAAATGAAAGGCTGTTGATCTCGATACCAGCCTTGAGCAGAACGAGTTACAAGATCAACATCTATTCCAAATTGCAATATATCAGCTAGGCTACTAAGGCCAAGTTGAATACCCTGATCACTTTTTAAAGCGAACACTTCGCCTAAGTAGTAATCATTTAAAGACAACGAAAATAATAAAAACTCACCGCTTGCGATCCGCGGTTGGTTTGACGCAACAGGGCTGTTAACGCTAGGCTGAGAAGCTGTTGGTAAGTCGGTTAATTTAGCTTCAATCTTGCGAAGTGTTTTTAATGCATCATTCACAGTTACGTTATTAGTCGCGAATGCATTGTTACTAAGGCATAAACTTAGCCATAGTGTAATGCACTTTAGCCCTGTATTCTTGGTCATGAAGAGTTAAAGTTGCAGCATTTTTGGACTAATCGCTAAAGCATACTCGGCAAAATTTATGTCTTGATATTCATCTGCACCGATATATTTAAAAATAACAGTACCAGGCTTATCTAGGGTTTTATCACTAAATAAACTCAACATTACCTCGGCATTTTTTACATCCGAGTAAATACTTAAATTGCCAATTTCAGCGATAGCTTCCAGCTTAGCATTAGCATTTTGTTGATAAAACGCGGTTAATTTACCATAACTGCTAAAGTGAGTTTCACGATTGAGTTTTAATTTAAATTGTAGTCGTTGGTTGCCCTGGTTTTTAATCACTTGCGCTTGCTCAATGAGTACTTTTGGTACTTCAGCATGTTCACGAAGGATGACTGGAATACTGTAGCTCATGATCATATTAATTTTTATTGAACTCGTACTATTTGGGTTTTCATTTGGCAACGCCTGAAATAATAAATGCGAACGATATTCACCATCTGCTAACTGTTTTGGTTTTCGAATTGCAATTTTAACGGTTTGCTTTTCACCAGGCGCCAAACGCATTTGCTTTGGTGATAAGCGCGTCATCGGGCTTAAACTTGTCGCCGTCGGCTCAAGTAAGGTTACATACCCTCCGGTTGATGTGGATTGCTTTTCGCTCCAATGCACTCGGTAAGTTTTGTACTCGTCACTGGTGTTGATCACTGTGACCTTTGCAGTACGTTGACGCTCATCAAAACTAATACGAGTAGGAGAAATAAGTAAATTCGCCATTACCGCCTGGCTAAAAAAACAAAAGCTTAAAAGCAGTATCACGGTTAATTTATTAAACATTTAAATCCTTAATAATCCACTGAAATTTCTAAGTTTGTGGTTGTTGAATAGTCGCCGTCAACATATTGTTTGCTGCTTGTATTTATTTCTAATTTACCACCAATAAATACATGCACTTCGCTAAACTCATCGCTTGTTGCGTCTTTAGGAAAGCCATTTAAGGTCACTCTAAAGTCGGCACTACTACTTCCTTTAGTATTGTGTTGCATAGTTGCAGGAGCCACTAAATTCATAGAGACTCGAGTGCCAGGGGGGATGTCAGTGAGTATCAGCTCAGCTGGGCGACCTTCTTTAAGGATATAGATTTCGCCAGAAGTGCTAATCGAACCATCATCCTTGATAATTACAGAACCTATTTGATCACTTTTAAGAATAACTAAGGTGCCAAAATCAAGCGCTTGTTGCTCTATACTCGCGGCTCTTGTTGACTGTGAATACAGTATTGAAAGCATCGCAAATAACAAGAAAAAACGCATGATTAAATTAATAAGCAACTTCTAATTGAAAAGTGCCTGTATACTCAGTATCTCGGTACGCTTCGCTAGAAATTGTTGATGCTGTAGAAAGAGTTGCACCAATATTAAACGATACACTGCCATCACCGTCAGCAGTTAAATTAGGCGTCACTGATGAATAATAAGCGTTTGCATTTGGACCGCTAGTGATAAAGTATGTCCAAGTACCAACCGTAAAGTTTGGCTCATTCAAACCTTGGCCATTAGAGCTCAGGGTTGTTGCTGTTGGGTTAGTAATTGATAAACGAGCATTTGGCACTACTTCCGATACTGTAAAAGATGCAGGCGAACCTTGCTCTATTATTGAAATAATCGCAGGTGCGTTATCAGTTCTAGACGATACAGGACTTGCTGTAGGCTCAGGGTTTATAACCAATGTAGCTTGGTTAACACCGTCTGGATCTGCAACCGCTCGAATTGTACCAAAATCTAAGTCATTTCCTTTGGTTAAAACGACAGTATTTTGCACTTTAACTTTCGCATCAAAGCTTTCGGTTGTTGCATAAGTCGCGAATGAGCTTGCTGTAACTGCTGCTGCCAGAAGAGTTAAAGATAATTTCATATTAAATCCTTATAAGTGATGGGACATTACCCTATGTTGCCCCTATCTTAGATATTATCGACACTCAGAACAATTACTTTAAGCTTAATTACTGAAAAATCAGAAAAATAGCTTATTTAATTACAAAGGCTGACCAACAAATGGGGCACTCAGGCATTTTTGGCCTAAATTTTGTGCTAATGAACAAAATAGATTGGCCTCTGTATAATTTTGAAATGGCCCAACTCGTAACCCATACAAGGTAACGCCTTTATTGTGACGCTCTGTCATTACAAAATCTAATTGGCTAAATGCCTGCGGATATTGTTGCTGCAACCTTGCTATTTGCGTTCTCACTCTTTGCGGTTTTAAATACAGCCCAAGTTGCGCGCCTGGCAGTGAGTTGCCATACAGTGGCAGAGGGCGGTTTTCGATAGTTTTTGAGGAGTTAGCAGTATCAGGGATCTGTATTTTTTCAGCATAATGAGCCACCGTAACATTATCTTCGCGAAGCACCGCTGGGTTTTCTGCAATATCAGTTTGAGAGGAAAGTGCCATTATTAATAGTTGCAAGTCTTCCTCCATCGCAGCTAAACGAGTAATACTCTCTTGTTGCGAGTGCCATTGCTGAACATACTCTTTGACTTGTTGATCAGAAATTAATGCAGGCTGCTGTTCCACCGGGTTAGCATTAATACTACTGCACCCACTAAGCCAGACAGTTGCTGTAACCAACACTGTGGTATACCAAGCTTGCTTTTTAAAACACATCATCTGTTAGCATCACAAAATAAATAATGCCATATTATAAGCAAAGTCAGTGCCAGTTTCAGGATTTTTAAGCAATAAAAAAGTGCCACTAAGGCACTTTTATAAGTTAGGCTCAATAAATGAGCTTAAACTAAGGTTTTAATAAAATCACTTAGTTCATCTTTAAATTCATCACGACGCAGTGCAAATTCAATAGTGGCTTTTAAATAGCCCAACTTACTACCGCAATCATGACTACGCCCTTTTATCGCATAAGCAGCAACAGATTCTTTTTCCATTAGCATCGCAATTGCATCTGTTAACTGAATTTCGTCGCCGGCGCCTGCGGGAGTTTTTGCAAGTAATGGCCAAATATTTTTACTTAGCACATAACGACCTACCACAGCCAAATTTGATGGTGCGCTATGCAAGGGAGGTTTTTCAACCATATTAAGGATCGCTGCGCTTTGCCCTTGTTCAAGCTTTACGTCGCCTAAATCGACCACACCAAACTTATCAACATCCTGCATAGGCACAGGCTCAACCATAATTTGGCTCTCACCGTTTGTATTAAAGCGAGTAATCATTTCAGCTAAATTATCTTTTTTAAGATTACTTTCAACATCATCTATGATTACATCAGGTAAAATAACCACAAACGGTTCGTTACCAATAATTGGCGCTGCACAGTTGATTGCGTGCCCTAAGCCTTTTGCTTCACCTTGGCGAACGTGAATAATTGTCACATCTTTAGGGCAAATAGCTTGTACTTCAGCAAGTAACTGACGCTTTACCCGCTTCTCTAGCGTTGCTTCTAGCTCAAAACTGGTATCAAAATGGTTTTCAATCGAGTTTTTACTCGAGTGAGTCACTAATACAATTTCTTTAATACCCGCAGCAACCGCTTCATTAACTACATATTGAATCAAGGGTTTATCTACAACAGGTAACATCTCTTTTGGAATAGCTTTAGTAGCTGGCAACATACGGGTGCCAAGTCCTGCGACTGGGATCACTGCTTTCATTATTCTCTCCTTAAAACTATGATGCTTATTAATTGTTACACTGAAAACGGGTATTTAATTGCTTCATGGCATTGATAGCCATTTACCTCAAAGTCATCACGGGTGACCCACGTTTCGATATCTTCGAGTGATTTAATATTTGGATTAATCGTCAACGTAGGTGATGCAAATGGCTCACGCTGTAACTGCACATCACGCATTAATTCCAGTTGGTTCTCATAAATATGGGCATTAACGATTTTATGGTATGCCTTACCTGCTTTGTGGCCAGTGATCTGCGCGACCAGTGCAAGCAATACAAAACATTGAATTTGATTGAAATTCAAACCAAGTGGCACATCACAACTGCGCTGATACGAGGTTAAATAAAGCGTATCGCCAAGAAGCGAAAAAGTATGCGTGTGCATACATGGGCGCAAACACCCTAACTCAAACTCACCCGGATTATAAAAAGTGATGATCTCGCCTCTGTCATCCACACCATTTTTAAGATTATCAATGACCTTTTTTAGCTGATCTAACGGTGTTCCATCAGGGCGTCGCCAATCACGAGCTTGTACGCCATATACACGGCCCATGTCATCCTCACCTTGGCGGTTCGGATTATTTAACCATGCTTGGTTTTCATTAGCGTTAGCATCCCAAGTCATACAACCTATGTCGCGAAATTGCGCAGCACTGCTATAACCACGTAAATAACCCAACAGCTCTGCGATTGCCGCTTTGTAATAACTTTTTCGGGTGGTGATCATTGGGAACTTGTTGTTCGCAACGTCGTATTCAAGCTCCGCATTAATGACTGTTAAACAACGCGTTCCCGTACGTTTATTCTCAACCCAGATACCTTCATCAACAATGCGCTGACATAACTCTAAATATTGTTTCATTATTCGCTTCTTTTTTATGCTTTACTGGCAACAGCAGGCTGTGGCTTTTTGTATGCCCATATTATCAAACCAAGACCAGCAATGACCATTGGCAATGACAATATTTGACCCATTGATATAAAATCAGCAAACAATCCTAGTTGTGCATCTGGTTCGCGCACATATTCAACGCAGAATCTAAATACCCCATAGCATAGTAAAAATAATCCGCCGACACTACCCGCTGGACGTGGCTTTTTAGTAAACACATACAAAATAATAAACAGCACGAAGCCTTCTAAAAAGGCTTCATACAACTGTGAAGGATGACGCGCCAATGGCCCACCATTTGGGAATACCATAGCCCAAGGCACATCGGTAGTTCTGCCCCATAATTCGCCGTTAATAAAGTTACCAATACGTCCAGCTAAAAGGCCAACCGGCACTAGCGGTGCAACAAAATCACCCACTGCAAGTAACTGTTTTTTACGTGTCCAGGCAAACACACAAATAGCGGTTATCACCCCTAAAGTGCCACCGTGGAAAGACATACCACCTTGATCGATTCTAAATAAATACAGTGGATTTTCTAAAAAGTAACTAAATTGATAAAACAGTACATAGCCAATCCGACCACCCAGAATAACCCCTAACATACCGTAGAACAGTAAATCACTGACCTCTTCTTTCGTCCAACCCGAGCCTGGTTTAGTTGCTTGCCTATTTGCCCACCACATCGCAAAAGCAAAACCAATTAAATACATTAAACCGTACCAACGTACGCTAAGAGGACCGACAGTGAAAATGATCGGATCGATCTCTGGAAATTCAAGAGCCATAAAATTAAACCTTAACTAAAAACCATTTGAAGCGCGATGATAATCAGTAACACCGCGAACACTTTTTTTATCGTTGAAACGGGTAAATAATGCGTTGCTTTGGCTCCTATTGGTGCCATAAACCACGAGGTTATTACTATACCTAATAATGCCGGTAAATACACAAAACCTGCAAAGCCATGTTGTAAATCGGTTACTTGCCAACCAGCGCTGACATATCCCACAGAGCCAAATAGCGCAATCACAATGCCACATGCTGCCGCGCAGCCTATGGCTTTTTTAATATCAACTGAAAAATAGTGCAGTAGCGGCACAATCAATGCGCCGCCACCAATACCAATCAAACCTGATAATCCGCCCATCACTGCGCTAATAGCGCCAATAACTGGGCCACTTGGCATAGGTTTGACCGCGACAGGCTTATTACGAGCAGACAACACCATACGAGCAGCAATAAACACCACACTAACAGCAAAAACGATGCGTAATAACTGTTCTGGAATTAAACTCGCGGCAAAACCACTGATCAGAGCACCAAGTCCAACGCCAGACATAACCCAAGGCGCAATTTCCCATGGCACATTTTGATTTTTATGGTGTGCTAATGCAGATGACGTTGAAGTGAATAAAATAGAGGCAAGCGAGGTAGCAATCGCAATAACCAGTACATGATCAACCGCAACAACATTAAAATGCACTAATAATGAACTCAGTACTGGCACAATAATTAATCCACCGCCAATGCCTAATAACCCAGCTAAAAAACCAACCACACAACCTAATAGCGCGCAGCTGATAATCAGGATAACTAAATCATGCATCGTACACTCTTATAAAATTGGATTTATTATATGCATATACTAATCGATTATATCGAATCTTTACAGCACTCGTTTTGGTAATACCAATCGTGTTAAGTTATTAGCCATTTATAGCGACAGATAAATAGAGTGATAACAAGGCATAAATTTCGACATGTAGTTGTTCTACTTGAGAAATTTATAACGCAGTTAGCGCTTTATTTGGCACGCTAGAATGGTTAAATATTTAAGTCGATTGGTATAACTAAGAAGCCTGATTTGGGGTATAAAATAATTCACCAAGTTGATGCTCAATCATAAAATTACGCGTTAACCTAAGCACTTGTTTTGCAGTAGATTGTGCTAAACACTCCGCCAGTAATGCTTCCATATCGCTGGCTTTTAAACGTCTTAATACCCATTTAACTTTACTTAATGATGAGTAGTTCATACTCAAGCGACGATACCCCATCGCAATCAGCAGTATTGCACCTTCAGGATCGCCACCTAATTCACCACATAAACTAAAGGACATTTCATATTGCTGACACTCTTTTGCAACTTTTTGTAGTACTCTTAATACCGCAGGATGATAGGGATTAAATAAATCAGCAACACGCGCATTAGAACGATCGACGGCAAGTAAGTATTGCGTCAAATCGTTACTACCCACAGAACAAAAATCTACTTTTTTAGACCATTCAGGGAGCATAAATACACTTGAAGGGACTTCTAACATTACGCCAATCTCTGGGCGTTCAATGGCTTGCTCTGGGTATTTTTCTTCCAGTTCAAAATAGGCTTGCTCTAACAATGCTAAAGATTCATCAACCTCTTCGGTACCGCTTATCATTGGCAGCATAATTTTTAAATTACCTAAACCAATGTTTGCTTTAACCATGGCTTTGAGCTGGTCTAAAAAGATCTCTGGGTGGTCCAATGTGACACGAATACCCCGCCAGCCTAAAAATGGGTTTTCTTCTGTAATATCAAAGTAATCAAGTGCTTTATCACCACCAATATCAAGCGTACGCATCACTACAGGTTCTGGATGATAACTGGCTAATACTTCGCGATACCAATTCTCTTGTTCTATTTGTGATGGAAACTGGCCTTTTTGCATAAACCAGGCTTCAGTTCGGTATAAGCCAACGCCATCACAGACTTTGGTGTTAGCTTTTTCAGTATTGAGTTCCAAACCAGCATTGAGCAACAAACTAATATGCTCGCCATCTAATGTCACTGCATCGCATTCTTGCTCAGCCACAAACTTGTCGTTTAATAGACTTTCTTGGTGCTGTAATTGTAAATATTCATCTTGTAGCATTTGCGAAGGCGAAATATATAATCGCCCTGCGTATGCATCTAAAATCATTGGTTTACCATCAAACTGCAATAGCGGTAAATCTTCAATACCCCAAATTGCAGGGATCCCCATTGCACGGGTTAAAATTGACGCATGACTATTTGCCGCACCGTTAACACTTACTACGCCAACTAAATGGCCTTTAGGCACTTCTGCAAGCATGGCTGGGGTTAAAGTATTAGCGATCAGTACTGTATCTTTAGGATAACTTTTTACGGCGTGTTCAGTATTGACGAGATGATGCAGTACGCGCAGGCCGATATCTTTAACATCAACCGCACGCTCTTTGATATAGGGATCCTGCATGGCATTGAATTGCGAGATCAATCGTTCGATCACAATTTTCAATGCACTTTTTGCACACCAGCCTTCTTGCAGTTGTGCTTCAACATTCTGCCCTAAACTTTTTGCATCCAGTAGTTGCTGATACACCTCAAACACTGCCAACGCTTCTTTAGGGATAGAATCGCTAAGAGTCATCGACAAGGTGTTAAATTCTTTGCGGGTTGCAGCAACAGCTTGAGTAAATAAGCGGCGTTGCTCAGTACAGTTATCGTCTTTTTTTAATTCTATCGATTTAAAGTCAAGTTTCGGCAGAATAACAAACGCCTGCCCTATCGCAATTCCTGGCGCGCTAGAAACCCCTTTTAGCACCGAGGTCTGATGAGAAAACTCATCTTGGCGTAGTACTTCTTTGATTTCTGCATGGGCTAATTGCGACGCTAGTTGCGCAGATAACGTAATTAAAAAGGACTCTTCATCTTGACTAAATACACGGGCAATTTTCTGTTGTACAACAATAACGCCCAGCACTTTTTTTTGATGAACTACAGGCACAGACAAAAATGCGTTGAAGCCTTCTTCATTCACTTCAGGAGAGAGTTTAAAACGCGGGTGAGACTTGGCAAAGGCAATATTAATAGGTTCTTCTCGTTGTGCTACTAAGCCAACTAAACCTTCGGTAAAACCGATTCTAAACTTACCCACGGCTGCGGGATTAAGCCCTCTGGTTGCCATTAATACAAAATTATCTTGACTGTAATCAGCAAAATAAATGGAGCAGCACTCAGTTTTCATGGCATCTTTCACCATTTCAACAAAACATGCTAGCGCACTATCCAAACTCGCTTGTTGCGAAACGGACTCTGCAATAGCTCTGAGTGTAGCCAGCATAATACTGCTCCTTTATATTATTTACCTTTATGGCGCCACGTATCTTTGGACTGTTCACGTTTATTAAAAGGCATCGCAAAGGGTGCGAATTCTTTCATAACACGGCGATAAACATCGCGTTTAAACGATACAACTTGCCTTACCGGATACCAATAACTTACCCACCGCCAATCATCAAATTCCGGATGATGTGTTTTTAGTAAGTTGACGTCTTCGTCTTTACAACGCAGTTTCAATAAAAACCATTTTTGCTTTTGCCCAATACACACCGGACTGGAGTCTCGGCGGATCAAACGCTTGGGCAATTTATAACGTAACCAATGTTTTGAACTTGCGACAATTTCTACATCTTCAGGGCGCAAGCCGACTTCTTCGTGTAATTCACGAAACATGGTCTGCTCTGCTGTTTCGCCACTATCAACACCACCTTGAGGAAACTGCCAAGAATGCTGACCATAACGTCTGGCCCAAAAGACCTGTCCCTGATTATTGCAAATTACAATTCCGACATTGGCACGAAAACCTTCGGCATCAATCACCTTAGTGCCTCATTTGTAAGTCGATTTTTAATGATTGTTCCACATTACCTGCAATACGGCAAACAATATTCAGAGTTTTACGCATCTTACTCACAGCTTGTGCATAACTTTAGTTTATACAGCTCATTTTGCAAACAAATCCACAATAACAGATCCAATAACTTGCCTTTTCCACAGTTTCTGTGGATAACATTGTTCATAGTTATGTATTTATCCCAACAAGTTTTCAACACAGCTTAAAGGCTTTACAAATTCAACAGTTAAAAACCATTAAATTCAATACATTAAGCTTAAAGTCAGCAAGTTTCACCTTGTCTAAAAACACAGCGAACTATCACTGGACAAAAAACACCCAAACGCAAAGATATCCACGGTTAAACTCTTTTGCTATCATGAGTAGTGAATTTATACAACCAAATAACTCGCTATGAAACCGATAAAACCACATTCAATCAATGAATTAATGCAACGTGTTAGCAACATTGCAGGACTGACATTAGGCCAATTAGCAAGTCATTATCAGTTTAAAACACCTGAGCATTTATTAAAGGAGAAAGGCTGGACGGGGCAATTGATTGAATATGCATTAGGTGCTACAGCAGGTTCCAAACCTACCCCTGATTTTGAAGAGCTCGGGATTGAACTTAAAACGCTACCAATCTCATATAAAGGCAAACCATTAGAGACCACTTTTGTGTCTGTGACACCGTTATTGAATGTCACAGGTATGACATGGCAGCAAAGTAATGTGCGTAAAAAACTCAATCATGTCTTGTGGCTACCCATACTAGGCGAGCGCGACATTGTGCCATTTGATAGAACCATTGGTAGTGGCTTTTTATGGCAACCCTCAGCAGAGCAAGATGCGCAGTTACAGCGAGACTGGGAAGAACAAATGGAGCTGATAGCACTGGGACGTGTTGATGAGATCTCAGGGCATTTAGGGGATGCGATGCAAATTCGCCCAAAAGCAGCTAATAGCAGAATAGTCACCGATGCCATCGGTCCAAACGGGCAAATTATTAAAACCCTACCCCGAGGTTTTTATTTAAAAACCAGCTTTACAGGGCAGATTTTGAAGCAGCAATTTCAGCTTTAACGCCTAAAAATGCGCGAGATAAACTCGCGCCTACAAGGCACTTAAATAAAAATCCCCGCATTTGCGAGGATTTTTCAAAAGTTTAAATCAGCTTCTTATAAAAGAATTACTGACCTTTAACTTCTTTAAGACCATTAAAAGGTGCTTTAGCGCCTAATTGCTCTTCAATACGTAGCAATTGGTTGTACTTCGCTACACGATCAGAACGGCTCAATGAACCTGTTTTGATTTGACCAGCTGCAGTACCCACTGCTAAATCAGCAATTGTTGAATCTTCAGTTTCGCCTGAGCGATGAGAAATAACAGCAGTGAAACCAGCGTCTTTAGCCATTTTGATTGCAGCTAACGTTTCAGTTAGTGAACCAATTTGGTTAAACTTGATTAAGATTGAGTTAGCAATACCGTTGTCGATACCACGCTTTAAGATCTTAGTGTTTGTCACGAATAAATCGTCACCAACTAATTGGATCTTATCGCCAAGTAGTTTTGTTTGGTGTGCAAAGCCGTCCCAATCAGACTCATCAAGGCCATCTTCGATAGACACGATTGGGTACTGTTCAGTTAGATCTTTTAAGAAGTAGTTAAACTCTTCTGAGGTGAATTTTTTACCTTCGCCTTTAAGGTCGTAGATATTTGCTTCTTTGTCATAAAACTCAGACGCAGCACAATCAAGTGCTAGAGTAATGTCTTTGCCTAACTCGTAGCCTGCATTAGCAACAGCAACTTTAATTGCTGCAAGTGCCGCTTCGTTAGAGGCAAGGTTTGGTGCAAAACCACCTTCATCACCCACTGCGGTTGAATGACCATCAGCTTTAAGTACTTTGGCAAGGCTGTGGAATATTTCTGCACCCATGCGAAGCGCTTCACGGAAGTTGGCAGCGCCAACTGGCTGGATCATGAATTCTTGAATATCAACTGAGTTATCAGCATGCTCACCACCATTGATGATGTTCATCATTGGTAACGGCATAGAATAAACACCTGGTGTACCGTTTAAGTCAGCAATGTGCTCATAAAGCTCTACTTTTTTAGATTGTGCAGCAGCTTTTGCAGTTGCTAATGACACTGCTAAGATTGCATTTGCACCTAATTTTTCTTTATTTTCGGTACCATCTAAATCTAGCATTACTTGGTCAACAGTGCTTTGCTCTAGTGCATTTTGGCCAGCTAAGGCTGTCGCGATTTCATTATTAATAAAACCAACCGCTTTTAATACACCTTTACCTAAGTAACGTGCTTTATCACCATCACGTAATTCTAGTGCTTCGCGAGTACCTGTTGATGCACCTGATGGTGCAGCAGCGCGGCCCCATGAACCGTCAGCTAAATGAACATCAGCTTCTACAGTTGGGTTACCACGCGAATCCATAATTTCGCGACCGATCACTTTTACGATATTTGACATCTTGATTCCTCTTTTCCCAAAATGGTGAGTCTACTCCGACTTTATTAATTTTCCTTAATGCCGTCGACTTTGAAAACAAATAAGCCGTGCATAGTGCACGGCTTATTCATATTACGATGACGCTTTTTGATGAATATGCGCAGCGGCAACAAACCCTTCAAATAGCGGATGACCATCACGCGGTGTTGAGGTGAATTCCGGGTGGAATTGAGCCGCAATAAACCACGGGTGATCTTTATTCTCGATGATTTCAACTAGCTTCTTATCTTCCGATAAACCAGTGAAACTCAAGCCAGCTTTTTCAAGCTGTTCAACAAAATTATTGTTTACTTCGTAACGATGACGATGACGTTCAACAATCTCATCACTACCATATACTTCACGTACTTTTGAGCCTGGTGTTAAATGACATTTTTGTGCGCCTAAACGCATAGTGCCACCTAAATCAGATTTTTCGCTACGTGTTTCAATGTTGCCTTCAGCATCTAACCATTCTGTGATCAAACCAACCACAGGGCTTGACGAGTTAGCATTAAACTCGGTTGAGTTTGCATCTAATAAGCCTGCAACATTACGTGCATACTCAATTAGCGCAACTTGCATACCTAAACAGATACCAAGGTAAGGTACTTTATTTTCACGGGCATATTGTGCCGCTAAAATTTTACCTTCAACACCGCGACCACCAAAACCACCAGGAACTAAAATAGCATCAAGGTTAGCTAATAACTCAGTACCTTTACTTTCAACATCTTGTGAATCAACATATTGAATGTTTACTGTTAAACGATTTTTAAGACCTGCATGTTTAAGTGCTTCGTTTACAGATTTATAGGCATCAGGTAGTTCAATGTATTTACCAACCATACCGATAGTCACTTCACCCGTTGGGTTTGACTCTTGGTATAACACTTGTTCCCACTCAACTAAATCAGCTTCAGGGCAATCAAGATGGAAGCGACGACATACAAAGTTATCAAGCTCTTGCGATTTTAATAGCGCAGGAATTTTATAAATGCTGTCTACATCAGGTAATGAAATAACCGCTTTTTCTTCAACGTTAGTAAAAAGAGCAATCTTTGCACGTTCGTTATTTGGTAATTTACGATCTGAACGGCAGATAAGAATATCTGGTTGAATACCAATCGAGCGTAACTCTTTAACAGAATGCTGTGTTGGTTTGGTTTTCACTTCACCCGCAGGGCCTAAGAATGGCACTAACGTTAAGTGAATAAACAATGCGCGCTCACGGCCAATCTCTGTGCCAAGCTGACGAATTGCTTCTAAGAATGGTTGTGACTCAATATCACCAACCGTTCCACCAATTTCAACGAGTGCCACATCATGGCCTTCAGCACCGTCATAAACACGTTGCTTAATATCGTTGGTAATATGTGGAATAACCTGAATTGTTGCACCAAGGTACTCACCACGACGCTCACGACGCAGCACATCTTCATATACACGACCTTGTGTGAAGTTGTTACGGCTTGTCATTTTGGTACGGATGAAACGTTCATAGTGACCTAAATCAAGATCGGTTTCAGCGCCGTCTTCGGTGACAAATACTTCACCATGTTGAATTGGGCTCATTGTGCCTGGGTCAACGTTGATATAAGGATCCAGCTTTAAAATGGTAACATTTAAACCACGGGCCTCTAAAATAGCTGCCAACGATGCTGCTGCAATACCTTTACCCAACGAGGAAACAACCCCGCCGGTAACGAAGATAAATTTTGTACTCATGCGAACCCTAGAATATCAGGAATTAAAAGGAAAAATATAGAATCAAGACGGGGCGAAATTATAGCAAAGGCACTGCCATCAATCCAGCGAAAGTTAGTAATTCTCTGCACAAAAAACGCACTCAGCGTTTCGCATTATTTACTGCTGCTTTTTTATCGCATCCCATGCGGCATCCATTTCAGCAAGGGTTGCTGTATCAAGCGATTGCCCACGCTCACATAAATAGGCTTGTACTTTTTCAAATCGCGCTGAAAACTTATCGTTGGCGCTACGTAATAATTGCTCTGGGTCACGTTTAATATGCCGTGCTACATTAACTGTAGCAAACAATAAATCGCCGATTTCTTCTGCGCTGTGTGCTGAAAATGGATCAACGGCTAACGCTTCTTTTACTTCATCAACTTCTTCAGCCACTTTATCTAATGCACCATGATAACTAGGCCAATCAAAGCCTAATCCTGCAACCCGCTGCTGAATTTTTTTGGCTTTACTCAAACTAGGCAGATTTGCAGGTATATCTTGCCATAATGTGTTGCTCTGCGGTTCAGCTTTTGCTGCCCGCTCCTGTGCTTTTATGGTTTGCCACTGCTCACTGAGTTGTTGTTCAGTCAGCCCTTGCTGATCGGCAAATACATGTGGATGGCGACGCACTAACTTATTATTTAGCCCAGCCATTACATCATTAAAATCAAATAACCCTTGCTCTTGTGCCAATTGCGCATAAAAAATCACTTGAAAGAGTAAATCACCCAGTTCATTTTTAAGCTCACCGAAATCACCTTTTTCAATGCAATCGGCTACCTCGTATGCTTCTTCTAAGGTATGCGGTACGATGGATGTAAAGTCTTGCTTTAAATCCCACGGGCAGCCTGTTGCTGGGTCACGTAATTTAGCCATAATGGCTAATAACTCAGTTAATGTATTCGTTGAGGTATTAGTTGTCTGGTTCATTTACATTCCTAGTGACTACGTTTTGCTTCATGCACGCCTTCGATTTGATCTAATTTTGATAGTAATCGATTGGTACTTGATAAATCATGTACTTCCACTTGCATGGTAAACAACGCTAATTGGCGGTCGTCCACGGTTTCCATATTCATATTCAGCACATTAACTTTTTCATTGGCCAGTACCGAACTAATATCACGTATAAGCCCAGCTCTGTCACTTGCTTCAATTTTAATACACAGGGCATAAGAGCCGTTAATTTCGTCTGACCAACTAACCGCAATAACACGCTCAGGATGTTGTGTTCTTAGATTATTAAAAGAATCACAATCAGTCCTATGCACACCTATGCCACGCCCTTGCGTGATATAACCGATTATTGACTCACCAGGAACTGGGCGGCAACATTTAGCCACATGGCTCATTAAACTACCAACCCCATCAACCACGATACCATTTTTATCACCGCTGATTTTAGTCGGGTTCTTAAAGCGGATGACGGGCTCGTCATCAGAGCGATCCGTGATAAAATTCAGCAACTGATTTAAACGCACATCACCGGCGCCAATCGCAACCATTAAGTCATCTAACTCTTTAAAGTTATAGCGAGTAATAGCCGGCTCTAAGTTTTTGTAGGTCAGATCGAGCTTTTGCAATTCATTATCTAGAATTTCTTTACCAGCACTGAGATTTTTATCGCGATCGAGTTGTTTAAACCAGTGGTGTATTTTCGCTCTCGCGCGGGATGATTTAATATATCCCAGTGATGGATTTAACCAATCGCGGCTAGGATTAGGTTGTTTTTGGGTTAAAATTTCAACCTGATCGCCAGTGTGTAATTGATGGGTAAAAGGCACAATTTTGCCAAATACTTTTGCACCAATACAACGATGACCGACATTTGAGTGAATATAATAAGCAAAATCCAATGGTGTTGCGCCCAGCGGTAAATCAAAAATATCGCCTCGAGGGGTGAAAATATACACCCGATCTTCGACCACTTGATTTTTTAGCTCTTCGGCTAAATCGCTGCCATCAACCACCTCTTCTTGCCATTGCAATAATTTACGCAACCAGCTAATTTTTTGCTCATACCCAGAACCACGCCCAGGTAACGCCCCTTCTTTATACATCCAGTGCGCAGCGACTCCGAGCTCAGCATCTTGGTGCATCGCGTGGGTACGAATTTGGATTTCAACCGTTTTGCCTTCTGGGCCAAATACTACGGTATGAATAGATTGATAACCATTTTGTTTAGGGGTGGCAATATAATCATCAAATTCTTTATTTAGATGGCGCCAATTGGTGTGTACGATCCCCAGCGCACCGTAACAATCTTGCAATTCATCCACCACAATACGCATGGCGCGAATATCGAATAACTGGTCAAACTCGTAATTCTTTTGCGCCATTTTTTTGTAAATACTGTAGATATGTTTTGGCCGACCATATACCTCGCCTTTAATACCTGCTTGAGCCAGTTTAGTTTTAACTTGCTCAACCATATCTACCATATAAGCTTCGCGACCTAGGCGCTTATCATCCAATTGCTTGGCAATATTTTTATACACATCAGGGTGCAAATAGCGAAACGATAGATCTTCCAGCTCCCACTTTAATTGCCCAATCCCTAACCGGTTAGCAAGTGGCGCAAAGATATCAGCGGTTTCTTTTGCAGCAATCACCCGCTCTTCTTCGTTGGCGTTTTTAACCTCTCGTAAATGACATACCTGCTCAGCAAGTTTAATAACCACAGCGCGCACATCTTCAACCATCGCCAATAACATACGGCGTATATTATCAACTTGAACGGTGCCAGTACCTTGATGAGCCAAAGTGCTAATAGTAGCCATTTGTGCAACACCCGTTAGCAGAGTTGCCACATGGCTCCCCATCACATCGCTTACTGTATCGATGTCGATTAGATTAGCCAAAAAACTCGGCGTAATATATGCGGTAGCGAGGGTGTCTGCATCGAGATTCATTTCCACCAAAATTTCGACCATTTCCATGGCAATATTTTGTTGCTGATGATTATGCAGTTCAGCGCAAAGGGTATTCGCTTTACTTAATAGTTCGCGCTTTTCTTGCGTTAAGTTAAGTAAACCAAGTCGTGTGCTAAAATCACCCGGTTTGTCGTGTTGGTGTGATTGCCGAGTAGCTACCATAATGCGCTCTACCTCCGTTGAAATAACGCCATCGTTTCGATATGCCCCGTGTGTGGAAACATATTCATTAGCCCTATTTTTTCAAGTGAAAATGCAGCTTGCGTAATAATTGCGCTGTCACGGGCTAAAGTAACAGGGTCGCAAGATACATATAAAATCGTTTTAAATTGCTTCAGAGGCAGTTGCTCTAAAATAGCTAAGGCACCGGTACGTGAAGGGTCCAGTACTAATACATTCAACTCTTTACTAAACCACGGAGCTTGCTGCATTGTTTGTGTTAAATCAAAACAATGAAAATGAGCATTGGCTATATGGTTAGTTTGCGCATTTTGCGCCGCCATTGCAACCGCAGAAGCCACTCCTTCAACACCAATTACGCTTTTTGCGTTATTTGCCAGCGCTAAAGCGAAGTTACCAATCCCACAAAATAGGTCTAGTACCTGTTCGTCCCCTTTTAAACTAAGCCAGTCAACCGCTTGAGAAAGCATAGCTTGATTTACCTGCGCATTGACTTGAATAAAGTTTTCCAGCCCAAACGTAAATTTTAGTCCAAGCTCAGGTAAGCTATAAAACGGCATAGGTAAATGGCTGTGGTTAATTTGCTGAGTATCTCCTTGCCATATTATTTGCCACTGATGATCAAGCCCCTGCTGCTCAATAGTTGCTTTTAGCTTATCACTGATGCTTTTAGTGTGGCGGATCACCACAAAATTTTGCTCATCTGCTTGGCATAATTGTATATGGCTAACACTGCGAAGTTCGCCATATTGGTTCAATAACTGATCAAAAACAGTAAAAATTGCGGCAAAATCGTCACTCAGTACTGCACACTGCTGCACACTGACAATTTGTTTAGAACCTTGCGCGCGATAACCAACCCGCATTTTTTTTGCGGTTTTATCAAACATCACCGCTAACCGCGCACTGCGACGGTAGTGCGTCGGCTCGCTCAATAACGGCGCTTGCCAATTCATTGCATCAAGCTTGGCAAACTTTGAAAACAGCTGGCTAACCGCCACTTGCTTTTCAACTAATTGTTGATCAAGTCGCAAATGCTGTAATTGGCAACCACCACATTGTTGATAATGTTCGCAAAACGGTTTAACCCGTGCTTCACTGGCCTGCTCAACTTTTATCGTTTTAGCCGCGCTATAACGAGCTTTATCTTCGGTTAGTTTGGCCTTAACCGTTTCACCTGTCAGTGCACCGCTAACAAAGCACACTTTATTATTATGCTTGGCAATCCCCCGACCTTGATGATCCATTCCTGAAATGGCTAAAGTTAACGACTGCCCAGAAAGGGTTTTCTTTTTTGCTTGGAAAAACTGCGCCATCGGGCAACACCTTAAATATTGATTCTACGAGGGTGATTGATTACTAGCTTATAAGTATATACTCTTTAACTAACTAATAATGATAACAACGTTCACTTATGACTAAACTTGGTTTGCGCGACTCAGTTTTAACGCTAACACTTATTCCCACAGTGATTATCGGATTACTACTTGGCGGCTATTTTACAATAAATCGTTACATTGAGCTTGATGAAATTTTATATCAGCAAGGTGCGACTATCTCAGAGCCACTGTCGATTGCCATTGAGCAGCCATTATTAGCAAAAAATAAACAGCTACTAAACCGTTTGATCAGCCATGCGCATAATAAACACTCACCAGCAATTAAAACCATCGCCATTTTTGACGAGCATAATGAACTGGTATTAACCAGTAACTATCACCGTGACTTTGATGATCTACTGCACAGTGAGTACTTGCAAGCAGGAAAAAACACCAAAGTAGTGCCCAGCGACCACCTAGTTACATTTTTTACGCCGATCATCAACCACTCAACGCCAGACGCACAGTGGAATAATGCAACGTTTCAAACATCCCTTGGCACTGTGGTTATTCAGCTCAACAAAGACCAAGCGATTATTGGTCAGCAACAGGCATTATTAGTCAGCGGTATTGTCATTATTTTAGCCTTAGTGTTGGCGGCTATTTTAGCCATCAGGCTTAGCCATATGTTTATGACCCCATTAAATAAGTTAGTACTGGCTACCGACAAATTAATCGAAGGGAAAAGAGAAACCGGCCTAACCGCTCCGATGATGGGCGAGTTTGAATTATTACGCCAAGGGCTAAACACCATTTCTGATACTATGGTGATGCAAAAAGATGAAATGCAAAAGCACATCGATCAGGCGACCAGTGACTTGCGCGAGTCGTTAGAATTATACGAAACACAAAATATTCAGCTCAGTATTGCTAAAACCGATGCCCAAGACGCCAACCGCGTAAAATCGGACTTTTTAGCGAAAATGAGTCACGAACTGCGCACACCACTCAATGGTGTAATTGGCTTTACTCGTCAATTACATAAAACACCGCTTAATAAACATCAAAAAGATTACCTCGATACCATCGAACTCTCAGCCAATAGTTTAATGACTATCATCAGCGATATTTTAGATTTTTCGAAGCTTGAAGCAGGCGCCATGGAACTTGAGTCCATTCAATTTCAACTACGTGACACAATAAACGAAGTACTTACGCTACTGGCCCCCAGTGCGCATGAAAAACAATTAGAGCTATCGATTTATATCAACTCACTGGTGCCTGATAACATTACTGGTGATCCGACCCGCTTTAAACAAATTCTGATCAACTTGATTAGTAATGCAATTAAGTTTACTGAAAAAGGCTCAATTAAAATTGATGTTGGCCATCGTTTACTTGATGAAGAACGGACCTCAGTATTAGTGTCGGTAACCGATACAGGCGTTGGCATTCCAATGGATAAACAAGATGCCTTGTTCACTCCTTTTGGCCAAGCTGATTCAAGCATTACCCGTAAATTTGGTGGCACAGGCCTTGGCTTAATTATTACCAAGCACATAGTTGAAACCATGGGTGGCCGCATTACCTTAAACTCAGCACCTGGTAACGGCACCTGCTTTACTTTTAATGGTGTATTTAGGCTTCCAAGCCATATTTATAACAGCGACTTACCAAGTAGATCTCTTGCAAATAAACGTATTTTATACCTAGAACCGCATGAACATACCCATAATGCGGTGCTCTCTTTACTCACCGAGTGGCAAACAAGGGTTACTGCGTGCTTTGACCAAGAAACCTTTTTACAAGAGTTAAACAAAGAGTTTAATTACGATATTTGTATTATTGGTCATGTTGCCGCAGTTGACGAAATGCAACGCTTAAAAAGCTATATCAAAGCAGTCCGTGAATCGACTGACTACCTGTATTTAATGCTTAATTCGGTATCGCATAATATGCGCGAAGCATATATTGGCTGTGGTGCAGATGCGTGTTTAAGTAAACCGCTGAACCACCGCAAGCTCTGTGAAGTGCTTGCAGCACCTTATCGACTCGATCATCCCGTACACAATATTGAAGAAAATGACGAAAAGTTATTACCGCTAAAAGTATTAGTCGTTGATGATAATGATGCCAATTTAAAGTTACTTTGTACTTTATTAGAAGAGCAAATTGAAACTATCGATACCGCTCATAATGGCTCACAAGCCTATAGTTTGAGCAAAAGCCATAAATACGACATTATTTTTATGGATATTCAAATGCCCATTATGGACGGTATTACCGCCTGTAAACTGATCCTAGAATCATCCTTAAACGAAGATACCCCTATTATTGCAGTCACAGCACACGCCTTAGCAGGCGAGAAAGAGCAACTTATTACCGATGGCTTTAAAGGGTATTTAACTAAACCTATTGATGAAGATATGCTGAAACAAATTATCAGTGATCATAGTCCACAATCACCGCTGCGACGAGACAAAAGCCGCAATGAGCTAGTTGCTATTGAGCCTCCTTTTGTAAGCTCTTCACTGGATTGGCCATTAGCACTGCAACGTGCCGGCGGTAAAAACGAACTGGCGCTTGAAATGCTTAATATGTTGTTACTCAGTGTGCCAGAAACCCTGCGACTACTTGAAGAAGCAACCGCCAGCCAAGATTGCGAACATGTGCTAAGTATTATTCATAAATTTCACGGTGCTTGTTGTTACACTGGCGTACCCAAGCTCAAGGCACTCGCTGAAGCACTGGAAACCGCGTTAAAAGGCGATTGTGATTTAAGTTATATTGAGCCTGAGCTTTTTGAGCTGCAAGACGAACTTGAAAACCTGATGACCGATGCCGGCTTAGCCGAACATTAACGGCAGATCCGCTTAAGTGATTTACCACTTTTTAAGCTACTGATCTGCCAAGTTACATCTGTATCTTGTTGCACCAGACTTACTTTGGCAATGTCACTAAACATAAAATCACCGGGTACATTAAGCCGCGTTAAATTTTGTGATAATGGTTGCTGACAATAAGGGCCTGTATCACCGTGGATCACTAATACCGGCTTTTTTACTGTATTTGCAAATTCCGCCAAAGCATCACGATACACTTTAAAACCATCACACTGTTCTGGCTGAGTTTTACTGCATGCCGGTTGTGCTGTTTGATGGGTGTAAATATCTGCCTGAAAAGCAATCACATAACCTTTGGCTGCTGGGTTTGCTTGCGCTAACCAGTTAAGGTTGTTGCCGTCTCTTGTATCAGCTTGTTGATAAGCAAGTTGTTTATCACTTTTTAGCACCTCTCGACGGCCATTGTGGGTGCCTGCAATATGCAGCGTTATAAACTCTACATCAGCGAACCGCCAACGCGCATTTTCGTGCATGCTAGGCTGTTGCTGAAAATCAACTAAGGTATTGGCTTTTTCAAGGTATTTATCATCAAACATCAAGGTTTTTAAAAATACCAAGCGCTCTAATTCATCATAACGAGGAGTTAAATTTTTGCGGTCGCAATCAGTCCATTCATTGTCACCGGGGGTGTAAATGAATGGCTGCGTAGTTAAAGAGGTAAGTAACTGTTTATGCTTCTCAAGCAACTCATTGGTGCAAGGCTCAGAACCGGATTTCATATCGCCAACATGGATCAAAAAAGCATGCTCAGTCGTTTTTATTTTTTTACCCAAAGCTCCTATTGGCGCTAAATTCATTTCATCAATTGGAGTATATGGCATATCCCCCATCACCAAAAACGCATTACTGGACAGCGCCCAAGTCAAACCAATTAAACTAAACATCACCATCCCCTATCACGCAAATGATCTTAAGCTCTCATAGTAACAAACAAATGAACAGTTAAAAGAACGGCTTTTTGCGACTAAGCTTGCTAAAATAACCGCACAGTAATCCTGAATTTGTTAATCATGTCATTTAGCACCACTTATACATTAGATAAACCCTACTTTTACGAATGTTTTGATGAGTCTCTGCCTTACAGCGCACAAGCAAAGCCGAAATATGTTTTTTTAGTATTATTGGTTAGTTTAGGACTTACAGCTATTTATTGGTTAGAAAAACACTATTTAGGAAATTTCTTGATCATGGCCGCAGTACTTGAATGTGTTGCTTTTTATTATCGCAGGCCTTGGTGGGTAACGCGGCAAATGCTTAGTCGAGCATCAGGCTCTGAGGCAACGTTAACTATTGATGAAAGCGGTTTTAAAAGCGAAAACCCACATAAAAGCTATCAGCTAGCATGGCAAGATATTGATGAAGTAATTTTTACTGTTCGCGGTATTATTTTAAAAAGTCGTCGCGGCATGCAGTACGTTTCAAACAGCGTACTGAGTGATGAGATTATTGAATACATAAAAAAAAGAGCCACTAAATAGTGGCTCTTTCATATCAATTAAATTGATTAAGCATTGCCCGGATTTGGGTTAGACTTTTCAGCTTGAATACGCATGTAAATTTCTTCACGGTGTACCGAAACGTCTTTAGGTGCATTAACACCAATACGTACTTGATTTCCTTTAACACCTAGTACAGTGACAGTTACTTCGTCACCAATCATTAGGGTTTCACCTACTCGACGAGTTAGTATTAGCATTCTCTTGCTCCCGTATTCCAATAAATTAAAAGATTCCGCGTCTGTATATTAAAGAAAATAAGCCTTAATAGTAAGTAAAAACTCTAAATCGATTCATTTTCTGTTAAAAAAACTCTTTATAATGCGCCTATTGCCAATTCTAAGTATGTTTCATCTATTCAAACTAATATTTTAATATCAGATCTTGATACGTGTTTACGTTAATCTATAAAAACAAACTTACTACACTACGATATGATTTCATAGTCACTGCCTCAATGGCGACTTTAGTAACTGAGCAACCAACAGAAATTTCTTTACTGTTAATATAATGGTGGTTGTCATTTAATACTTCAAGTAGTTACTAAAATCTTTTCTGTGCACTATAACGGCAGTCGATATAAGCATAGCCTATTTTTTCAAAGTTATGATTAATCTTAACTATTTGGACGCAGTTATCGAGAAAAAGTTTCAATAAAAATTAGTTTTATCATCGCTGTGGAGAGTTTATGGGGATAGTTCCGAGTTTTTTCGTAATTAAGGTAAATCCAGTGGCAATAAAAAATGCGGTAGTGTGTATTTAGTAAGGTATGCCGTTTTAGCTATAAATTTAGGACGTGGCTTAGCTGTTAAAGCAGATTTAGAGTAAACACCTTAAGAGACTCAATTGAGCCTCCTAAAGTGTTAAATCAACTTTACGTACTGAGCTATTAAGTACGCTCAGTTAACCAAGCGGTTACGCTATCAAGTGCTGCAGTTAAGTTTTGCGGCTCAGAGCCACCAGCTTGCGCCATATCAGGACGACCGCCGCCTTTACCACCAACTTGTGATGCCATGTGATTTACCAGCTCACCGGCTTTCACTTTGCCAGTTAAGTCTTTAGTCACACCAGCAATTAAGCTTACTTTGTCGCCATCAGCAACACCAAGTGCAATAACACCTGAGCCAATCTTGTTTTTAAGGTCATCAACCATGCCGCGTAAGGCTTTTGATTCAGTGCCTTCAACGTTTGCCACAAGTAATTTAACACCATTAATTTCAACAATTGAATCAATTAATGATGCACCCGCAGCACTGGCTAGCTTGTCGCTTAGCTGTGCTATTTGTTTTTCAAGCCCTTTCGACTTTTCAAGCAAGGCAGTTACTTTTTCAAGTACTGATGCGCTGTCGCCTTTAACAAGAGCCGCTACGTCGTTTAGGTGTTGCTCTTGCTCACTTACATAAGCAATTGCATCAGCACCTGTTACCGCTTCAATACGGCGCACACCGGCAGCAATACCGCTCTCAGAAACTATTTTGAATAAACCGATATCACCAGCACGATTTACGTGAGTACCACCACACAGTTCTATAGAGTAATCACCAATAGTCACTACGCGAACTTCATCATCGTACTTCTCACCAAATAACGCCATTGCGCCTTTTTCTTTGGCGGCATCGATTGCCATCAGCTCAGTATTTAGTGCAAAGTTACGACGGATCTCGTCATTCACAACTCGCTCAATTTCACGTAGTTCAGCTTTCGTGACTGCTTCAAAATGCGAGAAGTCAAAACGTAAACGTTCAGGGTCTACGAGCGAACCTTTTTGCGACACATGATCGCCCAATAACTGACGTAGTGCTTCATGTAAAATATGCGTCGCTGTATGATTCTTTTTAACACGATCACGGCGCTTATCATCAATGTTAGCGTCAACTTTATCATTCACACCAATACGCCCCATCACTGTTCCGTGATGCGCGAATGCATTACCAAGTTTAGTAGTATTAGTTACTGTAAACTCACCGCCAGCTACCGTTAATGTGCCGGTGTCGCCAACTTGGCCACCAGATTCAGCGTAAAACGGTGTGCGATCTAGTACCACAATGCCTTGTTGGCCATCTTCAAGTACTGATACAGCTTCACCTTGCGCGAACATTTCAATCACAGTGCCACTATAGTGCGTTGCGTCATAGCCTTTAAAGTCAGTGTGTTTGTCAGACTTTAATTGCTGGTTATAGTCAGCACCAAATTTACCAGCTTGTTGTGCAGTTTTACGCTGTACAGCCATGCACTCTTGGAAGCCTTGCTCATCAATCGTCATAAAGCGCTCACGCGCTACATCTGCGGTTAAATCGGCAGGGAAACCATAGGTGTCATATAATTTGAATACCAATTCACCTGGGATCACATCGCCAGTTAAATCAGTCAGGCTTTCTTCTAAAATAGCTAAACCACGCTCAAGAGTTTTGCCAAACTGCTCTTCTTCAATACGCAGTACTTTTTCGATGATTTCTTGCTGTTTTGCAAGCTCTGGATACGCTTGACCCATTTGTTCGATTAGCGCAGCAACTAACTTATAGAAGAACGAACCTTGTGCGCCAAGCTTGTTACCATGGCGAACTGCACGACGAATGATACGGCGCAGTACATAACCACGGCCTTCGTTTGATGGCATAACCCCATCAGAAATTAAAAACGCACATGAACGAATATGATCCGCCACTACGCGCAGTGATTTATCATCCATATCTTGTGCATTGGTAACTTCTGCAGCAGCTTTAATTAAGCCTTGGAATAAATCGATTTCGTAGTTTGAATGCACGCCTTGTAAAATTGCAGCAATGCGCTCAAGACCCATACCTGTATCAACAGACTGCTTAGGAAGCGGCTCCATCGTACCGTCGCTTTGACGGTTATACTGCATAAATACCAAGTTCCAAATTTCAATGAAACGGTCGCCATCTTCTTCAGGTGAGCCTGGAGGTCCGCCCCAAATCTGTTCGCCATGATCATAAAAAATTTCAGAACATGGACCACACGGGCCAGTATCACCCATTGACCAGAAATTATCTGAAGTAGCAATACGAATAATGCGATCTTCAGGCAAACCAATTTCGTTAGCCCAATAACCAAATGCTTCTTCATCATCATGATAGATAGTAACGAGCAGTTTTTCTTTCGGCAGTTTTACAACGTCAGTCAAAAACTCCCACGCAAACTTAATCGCGTCTTGCTTAAAGTAATCACCAAAGCTGAAGTTACCTAACATTTCGAAAAATGTATGGTGGCGTGCTGTGTAGCCTACATTTTCTAAATCATTATGCTTACCACCGGCACGCACACAACGTTGTGAGCTAGTTGCGCGGTTATAAGGGCGGCTTTCGGCGCCTAAAAATACATCTTTAAATTGCACCATGCCGGCGTTATTAAATAATAACGTCGCATCGTTACCCGGAATAAGCGAGCTTGATGGAACAATTTGGTGTTGTTTAGAGGCAAAAAAATCTAAAAACTGTTGCCTGATCTGTGCGGTAGTCATGTGCTGCATGTGAACGTCTCACCCATTTTTACTGTGCTTGCATTGCAAAATCTATTTGTTCGTAACTGAACCCTCGATACATTAAGTAGCGCACGCGCTTAGCTTTTTCTTTGTGATCGAAGTCGTCCTGTGAATTTGAATACTTCTTTAAATACGCATCCTGCGCTAACCCAAACCAATCAATTTCGAATGATTCAATCACACTTTCTAACAGTGCTCGGTCAATCCTTTTGCCCATGGCTTCGCTTTGAATACGTTTTAAGCCATGTTTTTTAGCAATGTGGCGACGTACAAAACCTTCAACATAACGCTGCTCATTTATAAAATTGTGCTCTTCACACCAATCTAATAAAGCTTCGATAAATTCAGGCGTCGCCTCTTTTTGCTGTAATTTTTGGGTTAACTCTCGACGCGAATATTCTTGGCGCCCGAGTAACCAAAGTACATAATTTTTTAACTTCTTTTGTAATGCTTCATCCATTTCTTCAGCCATTATGCGTCAAAACGACCGCTTTGATCATTATGCTGCGGCGCAACAGGCTCTGCCTCTGCAGGCGGTACGATCGGCATAAAAATAGCTTGATAAGAAACAAAAAAGCTAATGTAGCAAATTGGCATTAAAACCAACAGCGGCAAGAATGATAAAAACATTGAAAGCATCATCAAGCCTGCAGTAATTGCCCCATATACACTCAATGGTGCCATGTTGTGGTAAAACACCATAAGTGAGCTTTTTAGCACCTCAAAAATACGTTTTTGTTGATTAAAATAAACCAACGGCACTGCATAAGAAAAAGCCGTTAAATACACCGATAACGCAATTAAAAACAGCGCCAAATTTGCCATCGAGATGCTATCAATTACTTGCTGCAAGGCAATGTTAGGATCGACATTCGGATTACTCATAATCTCAACAGCTTCAGCAAATAAGCCAGCAGCTAACAAGGCCATTAGCACACCTGCCGCCATTTGATAAAGCGCTAAACGAAGCAGCCCCATGCGATTACCCTTGGCGGTAAACGGCTTTAGGATATCGGCCAACATAATTTTGCCGCCTTGCTGTTTGGTGATCACCGCTTGATAAAACCCCGCAGTTAAGAATGGCGTGGCAATGGCTGCTATAATTTGTAAAAAAGGTAAAAATAGCGATAGTAAACCAATAATACCTATAAATAAGTGCATAAAAATAAAGGTAAAAGGCTGAGTTTTAAAAATAAGCCAGCCTGCTTTAAACCATTTCAGCCCTGCATCGGCCTTAAATACTCGTAATTCAATTGACATACTTGCTCTTAAATTAACAACAAAACACGCCGAGTATAACTCGGCGTTGGATGGGATTACATAGACGACAGCTTAAAATTACGGTTTTTTAATCTTCTTTATATCTAACATATGCGCACCATGCTTAATTTTCGTCTCTAGGTATGCTTTATTGCCCGCTAAACCAGCTTTAATGTGTGCATGCGTGCCAACCACTGATTCAACTTCAATACCTGCATCTTTCAAAGCATTAAGCTTTTTAGGATTATTGGTCATCAGCTTTACATGAGCCAACCCCATCGCTTCTAGCATTAATACCGCGTCAGAAAAGTCACGTAAGTCATCAGCAAAGCCCAAATGATTATTTGCTTCATAGGTATTCATACCTTGTGATTGCAATACATAGGCGTCAATTTTATTGTATAAACCAATACCACGCCCTTCTTGGCGTAAATAAAGTAAAATACCACCTTGTTGATGCATCATTTCAATACATTCGTTGAGTTGTTCACCACAATCACACCGTGATGAATGAAATACATCACCGGTTAAACATTCAGAATGCATACGAATAAGCGGCACAGACTGCTCGCTATCAGCACGATTAAACACCAAAGCAACATGCTCTTGGCCATCTTTTAAATCGCTAAATGACACGATTTCTGCGGGTATATCACTGTTTTTGCCAACATTTAGCTGGACTCTAGCTCTTACTTGCGCCACGACAAATCCAAAATTAAAAAGTAATGCGATAATGCAAACGTGATAATATCACAAAAACAAACTGCATTGAAAATAATACAACACCGCAATGAGTAATAACTATATTGAGGCAGTTACTCGCAATTCAAGCATTGCCCTGCGCTAAATCGACAATTCCACCCCACCAAAAACAAAATTCTTACCCGATACTCTAAATCAATGACATGGTTGTACCTATTTGGTAGAATTTAATTAAACATAATAATAAGGAACATTATGAAAGCCTCCTCTCTACTACTTTGTCTTGCCATCGCCTATTCTGGTTATAGTCACGCCGATGAATCTATACATAGTCAATTTAAAATAGTTTACCAGCAATACCTTGATGCACAGCAACAAGGCAAAGGCGCAGAAGATAAAGCTGAACAAGCCTATTTGCTAGGTAAGCAAATCTATGGAGATAAATCAGATAACACTGCAAATTTAGCCATAAACTATGCTAATGAGCTTCATCAATACCCTGCAGAAAACAAACAAAAACGTTTTACCTTGTTTGAGCAGGCTTACACTATTTTAGCGGCTAATCATCCAGCAAGTAGCATTGAACTCATCGATGCATTGCTTGGTATGGCAACCAATACTGATTCGGTAAATAGAGCCGACGCCCTATACAAACAAGTTATTGAAATCGCTGCAGTCCAAAAAGTCCCAAAATTAGTAGCAGATATGAAACTGGCTGCAGCACAAGGATTAGCGTATGGCTTTCAAGGGAAGAAATACAACCAAGCCAAACGTTACCTACTTGAGGCAGACGAGTTTTACAGCCAAAACTTACCTGAGAACTCAGTAGAGCGGATCAAAGCTGACTTTTTAGTTGCCGCTTTTGCAGAAGGTAAAAGACAATATTCTAAAGCGATTGAGCGTTTAAATCGAGTTGTAAGTGTATTTGATGATGCGCTTAGCTTCGATCATGAAACAGAGCTTAGTGCTCACTCTAAATTAGTTCACCTTTATGAAAAAACAGGTAAAAGTGACGAAGCGACCAAACATTGTTTAGCTATAGCTAAAATGGTGCCGTGGCAAGAAAACCAGCAACAAACCCCACTTTATCGTCAAGAACCTAACTACCCAGATAGTAAAGCAAGGTTTAGGCAAGATGGTTCAGTGCAAATGGAATTTGACGTTAACACCGCTGGCTTTGTAAAAAATATCACTATCATTAAATCTGAAGGTGGTGAAGCATTTGAACAAGAAGCCATTAAAGCAATGGAAAAGTGGCGTTATGCCCCTAAGTTTGAAGACGGAAAAGCAGTGGTTGCAAAAGCTCAAGTGCAGCTAGACTTTAAAATTGGCAGGTAAATACACGTAATTACTAATAACATCAGTGTTTGTAATACTGTTTATAAACACGTTTTAAGCCCAGCATGACTGGGCTATTTTTGTAAGGTATCGAGTATTTTGTCACTGGCATCCTCGATTAAATCAAGTACCTGTTCAAAACCATTTTCGCCACCATAATAAGGGTCGGGGATCTCATCAACGCAGGTTCCATAAGCTAAAAATAACGACAGCTTATACTGCAAATGCGCCGGACAAAGTGCAGTTAGATCAGCTAAATTGGCTTTATCTGCAGCGAGGATCAAATCAAAGTACTCAAAGTCATGAGCGTTGACTTGTCGTGAACGTATCCCCTCAAAGCTATAGCCACGTTTAAGTGCCGCCGCTTGCGAGCGTTTATCGGGAGGATTACCAATGTGGTAGCCTGCGGTACCCGCTGAGTCAATTTCAAACTGTGATCCACGCTGTAATGCTTTAGCCTTTAACACCGCCTCCGCAGTCGGTGAGCGGCAAATATTACCTAAACAAACGATCAGTATTTTTTTCATGATTAAATTTCATCCACTAGCATCAACATGCATTCATAAGATACCAATAAAATTAAAACCTGCATACCAAGGTTACTTCCAACCTTGTAACCAGCGCTGTTGATCTTTTAAATCATGCCAATTTATTTCCATCGAACGCTTTGACATCACCGCTTCAATAACACAGCTGATAACAACGCCCTCTTCATCAAACTCCATATCGGTAATCATAAAATGCTTTTCTTTATTGACGGGTGAAACGGCCGTCCATTTACTGTTTAATAGTTTTCTGTGGTTAATTTTATTCATATGATTCCTATCTAACATCATTAAGCATTGATCATCGTGATACGTAAACACCACCCACTGCGTTTACATTTAACTGAATGAAATGTGATTTTACAGCTAACTAATCACAGCTGCATAGAGGTATAAGTCTGGCTCGACCATCAAGTGGGTTGTCTATTTTCAGGTAGTATTTACCAAGCAGGGTTGGAATTTGCGGTGCTAGTAAGAGGAATTAAATAACCAGTTACATCAGATGACTCACTATGTATTACAAGGTAGAGGTAGGCTTTAATTTATCACTAAAGCCTATATAAGCTAATGCAATTATTAAAATTCGTAACTAATACTCACGCCACCATCAGCGCGTTTTTCATTACTGTTGCTGCCTTCACCGTAGCCTAATTCAAAACGAACGCGCCAACCGCCTTCATTTAAACCACTAAAAAGGTAACTATAACTCACGCCTACACCGTTGGTCGTTTCTGTATCAAACATACCTGATAGTGCACAGCCAAAAATATTACCAAATGCCTCACCAATGTCTTTATCATCAGTATCCGAACACTCACGACCATCATCTTGTGCACCAATGGCGCCAACAACTAAGCCTAAAGCATGCTTTTTATCGCTCGTTAGCGCATGTTCAAACCCGACAGAAAAACCATCATCTAAGCCTATTTTATAGTTAGCATACCAGCGCTGTGTACCTTGTGCTGCTGATAATGATACCTCTGGTATAACAAAGTAAGGGTAGCCGCCACCGATTGAAAAATTAACATCGTTTGCATTAGATGAAAAAGTACAAATCGTTAGCAAAGCACCTAGGCAAAGCTTGTTTAATGTCATTAAAGTTCCTTTTAAGTTTTTTATTATAAAGCGAACGCTACTTTACACATTTTAGAAACAAAAAGGCAACTAAAATTGCTTCAAAATAACATCATCATAATCATCAACGTTTAACGTCACATTAAACTTAGCCGCCACACTGTCAAGCTCAGCTTGCTTAATAGCTAATTCATCCATGGTGATAGTGTTATCGTCTAGTTGCCATAATAACCGCGAGCCAGCATAACTATAATGAATTGCTAACAATGCTTGAGGATTTCCCTCTCGCCCCGCCGCTTTTAATTTTGCCATTTTTCGGGTGATTTTATTCAATGCTTGTTTGAGATCCCACACATACACCACTTCGGTCATATATTCATGTGTGCGGTATTTATTCAGCGCCCAGCCAATTGTTAGGCTAGTAATAACTACACCTATTAAATTCCAATGAAAATGACTGCCACTTTCATCAGGGAATAACGCGATTAGTAGTTGTGAGATTGCTAAACTGCCAATAGCCAACGCCAAGCCGCAGCCGATAATAACGCGGTTTAAATGCTTACGATAACGAGCTTTATCAATTTGAATAAGTTGCATAACTGCCTAATAAAATAAAAACCAAAATTCACAGCCGCCATTGTAACCAATGCCCATAAGCAAACACGAAACTTTTTAAAAATATTTCACCCCTTTTTAATCTAGCGCACGTTTTAGTGATGAATACCACTTAACTTATCGAGGATTTGCTTATGCAAACAGTAGCTTTACCACACACTAATCATGCTTTAAAAACATCAACGGCCATTGTTGGCGGTGCAGCCATGACCTTTGCGGCATTTGCATTTATGCAGTACTTAATTAGTGGCGAGCAACGCGCGCCAAGCTTTATTGATGACAGCATCATTGTAGAAATATTCCAAGCACCAGAAGATTCTAAAGTGCAGCACAAGCAAACCTTGCCGCCGCCACCTAAAATGCAAACGCCGCCTAAAGTGCCGCCGCGTACACCGCCAAGTACTGATACTAATATAGTAACAACCGCAATAACGCCAGATATAAGTATTGATAAAATAGGTGGCGATATAAAAGCTAACTTACAGCGACCAACCGGTGATGCGACCCCCATAGTACGTATAAATCCTAAATACCCGCCCATTGCCGCACGAGAAGGCATTGAAGGCTGGGTACAATTAAGCTTTAATGTATCTCAAACCGGTGAAGTAATAGATGCACAAGTTACTGACGCAGAACCAAAACGCATTTTCGACCGTGAAGCACTACGGGCAATTAAACGCTGGAAATACCGCCCAAAAGTGATTGATGGCGTAGCACAAATGCAAACTGGGCAAAGTGTACAACTTGATTTTAAGTTAGACCAAACGCAATAAAAGCTCATTAACGGATAAGGGTGCCTATGCTTACAAGCTTAAAGTCATGGTTTATTAGTCAGCCCAGTAACGACTACTTGGCTGACTACGCAAAAAGTGGCGACAATCGCCACTTAACTAAACTCGTTACTTTGTTTGGCAACGATTTATATCATTACTTAGTCACGCAAAGTAATGAGCAACTCGCCTTTGATATAAGCCAACAAACATGGTTAAAAGTGATGGAAAAACGCCATTATTATCAACCGCAAGACAACCCGAAAGCCTGGTTGTTCCGCCTTGCCCGTAATGCGTTAATCGATGAGTTTCGCAAACAACAGCGTTTTGTAGAATTAGAAGACGATACTGCAATTGCAGCACCTAATACTCAGCAAAGCTTTGATTACGAAGTCTTTAACCACGCTTTAATGCAACTAAGCTTTGTACAACGCGAAGCGCTCAGCTTACAGCAAGAAGGCTTTTCGCTTGAAGACATACAACAGATCACCCAAAGCAATCATGAAACCGTAAAAACGCGGCTACGTTATGCAAAACAAAACTTAAAAACATTATTAGGAGGCTACCATGAACAAGCATAACGAACAGTTTGAGCAGCAACTTAACCAGCATTTTAGTGAGCGTAAAAAACGCCACACACTGACGCCAGAACAACAGGCATTGTTTACGCAAATGCCGAATCAAAAAGCTAATAAAAAGCCGACTCGATTTTTATTACCCCTGCAAATGACCGGCCTCGCCTGCGCTCTAGTAGTACTGGGCTTTACCGTGTTTAATACCACAGATAACACCACAGATAACAACACAGAACAACAACACACACTTAACAACACCTTTGCCGTACAGCAAAGCAGTTACCACTTTATAGAAGTACACCAAGTAGATAATGCGGGCAGTTATTCAAGTGAGATAACCCGCCAAAAACAACAACTCGATGACAAACTCGCCGCCGACCTGCGCCTACACCAACAACGCTATATAGAATACGGGCAATTAGTAAAAGTGGATAACGACTGGTACATCGCCAGCTGCCACAGCGAAGTACTCATTCAAATAAAAGACTCGCTATTGAATAACTTAAAAACCAAACACGCTATAGAGAGCAATATAATGAAAGGCGACATGCTCGCCATGGCCCACAACAGCCAAGGCCAGATCATAGCGCTTAAACATGCAGGGGATGGGGTGAAGGTTTGTAGGGGTTAGGTTTTTAAAGAATGACTTAACGGACCCACGACTCAAGTAAACCCTAGTAGGTTATTAGTAAGAATATGTTTTTTGATCTAAGTTTAAACCAAATTTATAAATTTCTTTGTCTAAACTGTAAGTTATTTAGATCCAATTGAACTTTTTTGTTGTATACTTTGACAAAGTATACACTTCGTACGTTTAATTATTGGGCCTTATTTTGAAAACACTAAGAAAAACAGGAGCTTTGAAAAACGCTCCAGTTAAATACGTTATTTGCAAAATTGATTGCGGTGACTTGCTATCTTTTGATGATTTTTTGAAAGAAAGCCAAGAGTTATTTCGTAAAAAAGGTTTTCCAATTTTTCATCACCAAATAGTTAAAGATGTTCACATACAAACCAGTCATGGTATCAGTATAGAAGAAAAAGAAGTTCATACTTACCACTTCATCAGTGGTGATTATAACAATGGAATTGTTGTTTCTGGTGGTAATATCTTTATTCAAACTAAAAATTACATAAACTTTGAACTGTTTTCTGAGATCGTAGAAAAAGCACATGAAATATATTCATCTGTTACTGATATGAAATTAATTAGGGCTATTGGGCTACGTTATATCGATTTAATTGAGCCTAAAGGGAAAAATAATCTAGACTTTTACTTAAAACCATCAGTTTTAAGTCCTAATTTAGATATTTCTAGTGTAAAACCAGTTGAAGCACGTATGCAACATACTTTTAGAACTGATCTTGACTCCATACTCTTTTTAAGAGTGTTTGCTGGCAAGAATCATAAAATGGTTCCTGACGATCTTATCCCAATGGTTGAGCCTTTATTTATAAAAGCAGGTAATAAAGAAAGTATACCTGAGAGTGAGTGTATTTCAGCTTTAGTTGATACGGATCACTACAAACAATTTCAGACGATAATTGATGCTGACTCTATAAATGTGATAAAGCTTTTAGACCAAATGCACACATATACTTCTCATTTATTTTGCAGTGTAGTTACCAAAGAAGGCATGGAGGAATGGAAATGAAGAATCAAGCTACTACAAAGGTTTCTAGCTCTACAAGTTTGTCTGCAGGTATTTTACTAGGGACATTGTTACTTGGTACTGGTGGGAGCTCTTTTTCTTCCGCTACAAGTGTTGATAGAAGCTACAATCCCCAAAGTGCAATCATCAACAATAACTTAACTATAAGTTTAGAAAAAGATAAACAACAAAATAATTCAGCTTTAGAATTTCAAAAGTTAAGTTTACAACTGATGGAAATGTATGGTTTCTCTATTAAGCAATATAGCGAAATTATGAAAGTTACACGCGCAACTATCTATAAATGGCATGATCTAAATACTCCATTAAAAAAAGTACAAAGTAAAAATCTAAATAGGCTAAATATCCTTAATAATTCTTTAGTCGGAATTCACAGCAATAGAAAAAATCTACTAGGTAGCTGGTTGAAAACACCTTTAGATAATGATGTCCTTTCAACAAGAGAAATATTAGAAAGTAATGCTATAAATAAAGAAGATATTATTGAGCTACTTAGTAAAGTTAATTTAGGTCTCAAGTCTATGGAAATGTCTAATGAACTTGACGAACTTTTAGGTATAAGTTAAGTATGAGCAAATTGGCATTTGATCGAGCACAAGCTATTAATAATGGATGGAGACAATGTTCAATTTTTAATAAAACTTCATCACCAATCCTATACGATCAAATTCCAAGCAACCACCAGAATGAAAGCTACTACTACCTTGTGTTATCTCATTTATGCTCACTGCTTAACGGTAATTTAGATCTAGAGCCTACACTTGAATATATTGTGTGTGAAAAAATAGATAATATCGACGGTAACAATACTTATGGTAAAAACCCAAGAGTTCTGGATTTTGAAATTCCTGAATTAAATAACATTAAAATTAGAGCTTTACAAAAAAAGAGAGGATTTATAAATAAAATCTCTATTCACAGTGAAAAACCTTTAGTTGGTTCAATCTCAAATGAACAAAGTGTCACGCGGTGGATGGCAAATCGATACACAACAACGGCTTTACCAGACGAATTTGAAAGTAGAATTAATAAGCAAAAATCAAAACTAGCTAAAATTTTTGCTGGTGATATCGGAAAAAAATGTAAAAGTGTTTATATTAATTTAAATGAGTTCACCAGAGATCTACAAAAACATGAAGACTATGTTTTACATATGTTTTTTGTACTACAAAATTCTGACTATGAAGCCTATTTCGAAACTGAAGATAACCCAAACTCTATCTTTAATAAATTTTTAACTACCATAAGTAATAAAATTGAAGATTGTGAAGGAATTGTGTTAAATAAAGCAGTATTTATAAATGAAAAAACATTGACAGTAGCCCAGCTAGAATCAGGTAAGTTAAAGCGATGGCAATTCGACTATGTTTCATTAGGTAAAAAAGGAATGTTACCTATCGACTAGGAAAATATATCAATTTATTTTAAACAAGCTTAGCATAGTGCCAATAACAAAAGCCAATCCCACGTTTAACACCCTCCCCCCGTCATCACGCCCTGAAAATAAGTAATTGATGAGTAATATCGCGCATGGATGCGCGTTAAGCCGTGACTTCGCCAAGGATGGCGAAAAAACGGCGCTTACATTCACATCAATTATGCTTTACAGGAAATAGCGTGATGCTAGGGTGGAAAACATTCGCGGCTAAAGCCAGCTCCTACAGAGAGTCCAAAGAGAGGCCAGCGGAAGCCCCTCTTTGGCTGCTGTCACCAGCGCGACAAAACCTTGAATAAGGTTTGTTTAAACAGTTAGCGAGTTTGAAAGCGACAAGTTAGCAAGCAATGACCAAAAGTTACACGCGCCAGTAAGCTTAGCGCCTACGGTGGTGAACTTATCACTGGTGTTAAATCCTTCGTGGCTAAAGCCATCACCTACTTCCAATATTTAACCTCTGTGTAGCGAAGCCCCTCTGTGCTCTCGGTGGTGATATTCACTTTCTCGCCCTAAAGGGCGACCTACAATTTAAACGCCCCCATTGGTTTTATCGTTGCACTTTAGCCAACCAAACCTCGCGCGCCAGCAAGCTTGGCGCCTACGCAGGTTAACTTACGGAGTTTTTCAAGTTAGTTGTCGCCTCAAGTTAAATTTTATGCCACCCGCATTTCTTCTTTTTTCTCAGGATTTAAATTTACTTCCTTAATTATTGACCAATCGCGTGATTTTCCTGACCAACG
>NZ_JACJEZ010000043.1:32951-44100 GCF_014164365.1 Pseudoalteromonas sp. SG43-6 | reverse complement strand
ACAATAGCGTTTTGGACCCACCTGACCCCATGCCGAACTCAGTAGTGAAACGAAACAGCGCCGATGATAGTGTAGCATTTGCTATGTGAAAGTAGGACATTGCCAGGCTCCAAATTGAGAAAGCCGCTTGAGAAATGAAGCGGCTTTTTTATGTCTGTAGGAAAGCTAATGGCTTCGAGCCGTCAGTGTTAACCTTTGACATGCGTGCGCCATTTTTAATCTTGAGAAACTAGCGCCCTTTAAAAGGAACTGCTATCTAGAAAATGCACTTCTAAAACAACCCATATTCTGCTGTTTCTTCAGCATGTTGATGCATTAAGTGATCAGGTCTAAAGATTGCACTTGGGTCTATGAGTACGCTATGTTTATGCTCAAGTTTTATTAATCCTCGCATCATATTTTTGGTCTGCGGGTCAATGTCAAAACCTACATCTGTTAGCTTATCTAAAGGCTTGATATCTTCTTTTTTATAACTGATATTATCCTCGACTTTATCAACCAGTAGTCCTATATGTGGGTTTCTACCATCTTTTGTGGTAAAAATGATGATTGGCTTATAATCTAAAATAATTTGTTCTTTGGCTGATTCGAACAGTCTAATTAATTGCATAAAATTGCTGTTTCGCTCAATGTTTAGGTCAATAAGAGCTTGCTTTGGATTGCCTTTTTTTACTAGTTCAATTAGCTTATTAGCACGACTATACAAGCGTGAATGAGGGATCTTAAATCGTTCTATAATCGCTTTAAGATCTTCATTTTCGGTTTTAAAGCTGCTGTACCATTTTGCAAAATTAGATTGCTGAATGTCAGTGTTGTGATTAAAGGACTGATTTTGGCTAATACTATTTTCAAGTGCGAAAAACCATTCGTGTTGTTTTTTTTCCCACTCACTAAATAAATTCACTAATGATAAGTTGGTATCTTGTGTTGATTGTTTGTTGAGAATAATACCTAGATCAAATATTGGAGTGGGGGTTTCCATATAGTCTTTAACACCAATAAAACTTTTATTATCGTTAGGTAATGAGGTTAAATTATCTTCAAAGCGTTCAGTTAAAAGTATGTCGAGAATTTTTAATGAAATTGTTTTCTGGCCTACTCTAAAATTAATTAAGTCCATAGTGTCCTCACCTCCTAAATATATAACTTAATAATAGAACATTATTTAGAAAGCGCAGCTATTTTGTTAAAACACAGAGCGATAGATAATATGCTTATTTTTATCAGTTTTATTGACGAATAACGCGTTAACTTGTTTATCTTCACTGAAAATAATATTTAGGCGCTGCATTAAGCAATCATGTTGCAGTGGTTGCGGGCAGCGTTGTGCTGCGGCGCTAAACACCATTGCATTGATATAGCCTTCAAAGTGCAGACGATTAGGTGTGTTAATTTGCGCTGCAGCCATATCTTTTAAGAATTCAGTGCACCAATAGGCGTCACATTTATTAGGGTTAGGGACTACTTCGGTCGCCATAAGTTTACTGGAGTATTTTAGGCGAGCAAATAAGTCATTGCTTGAGGCAAAAGATATGCTGGTGTAGTCAGGCATAAACTGTTGTTCATGGGCACTATTTATAAATTCAGATAATGGTTTGTATGTGCCTACTAAGCAAATGGCTGTAGCACCACTGGCTTTTAGTATTTCTAAGGCGCTCATTATCTCATTACTGTTTCGTTGATAGCGCGCGACTTTAACTGGCTTTAGATTGTGTTTGGCGAGCGATTCTCGCAATCCAGATTCTACTACAAGACCAAATTCATCTGCTTGAATTAAAAATCCAATACGTGTGTGATTGTTTTCTTCGACTAGGTATTTTATTTGCTCGTCAGCTTCATCATCGTAGCTAGCTCTTATGTTGAATACATTAATTGTTGGCTGATAATGCAAAAATTTAGCGCCGCTGTAAGGCATTAAATATGGAATTTGCAGTTGTTCAAGGATTGGTAAAACAGCAAAGCTTGTTGGAGTTCCCATTGCACCGAATAGCGCATCTACTTTGTCTCGATAAATAAAGTGACGAGTATTACTTACTGCGCGTTTTGGTTCATAGCCATCGTCGGCGACTATTAATTCTACGTGTGCTCCATTGATACCTCCGTTTTTATTTAGCTTGTTAAAATAGATATTACTACCTAGGTAAAGTTGTTCACCAATTTGTTTGGCAGGTCCTGTTAACGCGGTAGACATGCCTAATTTTATCGCTGGCTTGTTCTCGGCATAGGCGAAATTGCTATGTGAAAATAAAAAGAAGAAAAGAACGCTAAGGTAATTTTTTAAGTAAGTATTGTTCATACCAATTAGTAACAGCCTGTTTGAATAGTTTATCGAGTGATTTTTTACCACGGATCTGTAAAACTATTTGTGCCTTTTGTGATGACCAGTTTTGTAATATTAGTCTAATAAAAAGACATTTGGTATTTTCATCGCAATTAGATAAGCTGCTTGGTGTGCACCAAAGTGTCCGCCATAATAAAGGTTTGATGGTAAAAATTTGGTAATCTGTTGTTAGTAATGCAGCTAGACGTGTATCTTGGATGTTATCAGCGTTATGTTGAGCACAGTCACGCAGTACTTGTTCGACTAATTGTTGATCTAACTGATTGAAATGATCAAGTAGTTGCAATGCAAAGTCTGATTGAAAATCAGTTTTCAGATTTTTAATTAGCGAGCTGCGATCAGTTAAACTTTTAGCCACAAGAGCTGCATGTTCTGCAGTCGCTTTATCTTGCATAAAGCCTAGTTTAACTAAACTAAACCCCGCCATTTGCCAAAACTTGAGTAGGCTCGCATTAGCGCCAAAGCTGGCTCCAAACCAGTCACAGCTCGATGCTAGTTGCCGTTCACAATGAGCAATAAGTTGTGAGCCAATACATTTACTATGCTGTGATGGAGCTACAGCAATGCGCACAACACGAGCACACAACCTTGTTAGTACGTCAGCATTAGCACTTAACTGTGCTAATGTTTGCGCCATCAAATGCCCCTGTGGGCGACGTTGACCACTAACAACCTGTTGACTCAAGTCTGCGGTTAAACCGCCTTCAATCGCAATTAGGCATACTGCAATAATAACGCCTTGTTGCTGACATACAAAGATGCGTTGCTCTGTCGCGTCGAGTAAGTGGCGCAAGTCATTCACGCTAGTTTGATAATGCGCTAATGCTAATAGCCCAATGACTTGACGCAGTAGTGCTTCATTTTCAGCAAGGTGTTGGGGAGTCAGTTCAGAATAGAGCAGAGCGCTGGGGTCTAGTGTAATATCTTGATAATCGGCATCAAGTGCTAACAAATTACAAATATGCTGTTCTAGCGGATCATTCGCTGCGAAGCGAATTGGTTGCTCTAGAGTAACACTATGCATATTTTTATAATGTTGCTCTAGGTAACGTTTGAATTTTAAAGTATACCCGCGGCCATTCCCTTCATAACCTACCATAGTGCTGGCAAATATAATGCGGGGATAATGCGTGAGCATTTTAATTAATAATGGTACTGGGATCGCAGCAGCTTCATCAACCAGCAATACATCACAGTCAGGTAGTTCATTTAGTAATTGATCGGGTGCGATATAATGCAAGTTGGCGAGTTGTTTATCCCGAGTTTGATAGCTTAATCCTCGTGCTGCGGCAAAGTGTTTAAAACAGCTGTGTAGGGCGTTAAACTGCTGTGCACAAATGAGTATTTTTTTATCGTTAAGTGTTGCAGCAGCAAGCCCTAAAGCCGCCGATTTTCCACGGCCACGATCGGCGCTGATCAATAAAGGGCGATTGGCTCTACCGTTGGCAGTTCTAATGATTTGCTCGATGCAAAATTGCTGTTCAGTTAGGTTTATTTTACCTGCTAGCTGGCTTGTTTCTGGTAACGTTTGCCAGCCTGATTGTTGGCTGAGGTGCAGATACAAATTACTCTGGAGTAAGCGTGCCAAGCGTTGGTTAAAATAACTCTGCTGTTGTTGTTGAGCAAATGATTGAAAGGCGGTCAGTGCTGGGTCACACCAATAGTGTAAATCATCAAGTTCTGGCAACAATACAATAAATAAACCGCCAGCCTGAACAGTGCCACTAAGAGCGGCAAATTTGTCTGGCACTAAGCCACTAAAACCGTCATAAATAACATGCTGAAATTCTTGGCCAAGAATTTGATGAGTATGTTCAGGCCAGCTACTGTCAGTGAGTTCGCCACTAGTTGATAATACCTTAACAAGCGGATGGCAAAGTTGCTTGAGTAACTCATTAGCCTGTTGATAACACCAGTTTTGTTCGCCAGTAATGAGTAGCAATTGCCTATGTTTAGCATAGGCAATTTGCGGTAGGATATTACTTATTAACGAGTTAAATGGCTTGTAGTCGTGCATAAACAGTTACTAACCACTTACTACCAAAGTCATCAAAATTCACTTGTACGCGAGATTGAGCGCCACTGCCTTCGTAATTAATAACCGTTCCCATACCAAATTTTGCATGTAATACGTGTTGTCCTAAGCTAAAGCCACTTTCTTCAAATACGGCATGACTAACTGATGAGCTAAATCGTCCTGCTGCGGGTGGTCGCGATACTTGAGTTTTAATACGAATTTCTTCAATACAATCTTCAGGCATTTCACGTAAAAAGCGTGATGGACTGTGGTACTTTTCTTGACCATAAAGACGGCGGCTCTCGGCATGGCTAATATAGAGTTTTTCCATGGCGCGAGTCATGCCGACATAACAAAGACGACGCTCTTCTTCTAACCGACCTGATTCTTCATTACTTTGTTGAGATGGGAACATGCCTTCTTCAACACCAACCATAAATACGAGTGGAAACTCTAAGCCTTTCGCTGAGTGCAACGTCATCATTTGCACTGCATCTTCATGTTCTTCAGCTTGGCCATCACCTGATTCCAGTGAGGTATAAGCCAAGAATCCTTGCAGTGGTGAGCTAAACTCTTCATCTTCCGGGAGTTCGTATTGGCCACAGGCGCTGATCAGCTCTTCTAAGTTTTCTACCCGGGCGCGGCCCTTTTCGCCTTTTTCTGCTTGATACATCGCCATTAAACCAGATGTTTGAATAGCGTATTTCGCTTGCTCTTCTAAAGTGAGGTCACCAATTTTATCTTCAATATGTTCTACCAGTTCAACAAACTTAGTAACAACCGTCGCCGCACGTCCTGATAAATGTTGTTGTTCTACGATGGCTTTGGCGGCGTACCATAATGGCAATGATTCGCTACGCGCACAATCGCGAATATGGCTTAAGGTTTTATCGCCAATGCCACGAGCAGGAGTGTTAATCACTCGCTCAAATGCAGCATCATCCTGACGATTACCTACGAGCCGTAAATATGCCAGCGCATCTTTAATTTCCTGACGTTCAAAGAAGCGCATACCGCCGTAAATGCGGTACTTCAAGCCTTCTTGTAACATGGCTTCTTCAAGTACCCGCGATTGCGCGTTACTACGATATAAAATCGCCGCATCTTGTAGGGCATTACCAGCGTTTAACCAGCTGCGTAATTTGCTGCTTACAAAGCGCGCTTCGTCTAATTCGTTAAAAGCGGCATAAACAGAAATAGGTTCACCATCATTGCCATCAGTCCAGAGGCTTTTACCCATTCGGTCTGAGTTATTTTGAATAAGTGCATTAGACGCTTTTAGAATCGTGGCAGTAGAGCGATAGTTTTGTTCAAGGCGAATAGTTTCGGCTTTAAAATCGGTCAAAAAGCGCTTAATGTTTTCAATTTTAGCACCACGCCAACCGTAAATACTTTGGTCATCATCACCTACGATCATGATGCTGTTGGTATCGCCAGCTAATAATTTAAGCCATGCATATTGAATGGTGTTGGTATCTTGAAACTCGTCTACTAGCATATGGGCAAAACGTTGCTGGTAGTGACGTAGTAAGGTTGGATTATTTTTTAGTACTTCAAAACTACGTAATAAGATTTCGGCAAAATCAACTAATCCGGCTCGATCACATGCTTCTTGATAAGCGGTGTAAACTTTAAGCATCATTTGTTCGTTGATGTCGTAAGCTTGGATATCTTTGGGGCGCAGACCTTCATCTTTCTTGGCGCTGATATACCAGCCAAACTGTTTTGCAGGCCATTTTTTGTCATCAATATTCATGGCTTTTAATAAGCGTTTGATCATTCTAAGTTGATCATCAGAGTCTAAAATTTGAAACGCTTCTGGTAAGTTTGCTTCGCGATGGTGGGCGCGCAAAATACGGTGTGATAAGCCATGGAAAGTACCAATCCACATACCACCTACTGGTGCTTGAAGGGCTTGTTCAACGCGCGTGCGCATTTCTTTAGCTGCTTTATTGGTAAAGGTTACTGCAAAAATACTATAAGCGGAGGCTTGCTCAACCTGCATTAACCATGCGATACGATGAACGAGTACTCGAGTTTTCCCAGAGCCTGCGCCAGCAAGCACCAGCATATTTTGGAGTGGGGCTGCAACTGCATCCCGTTGTTTATCATTTAAACCGTCGAGTAATTCTGAAACGTCCATCATCACGCCTTTTCAATCAATATTAAAAGCAGTATAACAGGTGTTTTTGTTAGGCTAAATAAAATACTGTTTTTATAACCAGTTAATTTAATACATAGTCTAAAGGCTTTAAAAACTTAATGATTCATTTATAGTCATTTTTTAGCTAAGCTAGATCAATGGTGTGAAGTGATATCGCCAATTTGACTTATATTTAGTAAAAATCACGATTTTAGCTAGTTCTTCGTATTACCGTTGATTTTAACATATTGATTTTTAATAACTAAATAATTGGCATGAAGAATGTAAGTAGATAAGAATAAAATTAAATTAATAATTGAGGTTAACATGGCAGAGCAAGGTTCAGGCGGTAATGTTATCGCAGCGATTTGTAATATATTTTTCCCAGGTTTAGGGCAGTTAGTTCAAGGCCGGATCATGGCGGCAATTGGTTTCTTCCTAGCGTGGGTTATTAGTGGCGCGCTTATTTATGTTGCGATTGGTTTTATATTACTGCCGATCGTCTATATTTGGGCAATCATTGATGCCGCGCGGTTTAGATCTTATCGGTAGCTGTATCACTTCAAAGAATAGCGCTTTTTAGCGCTATTTTTGTATCTGGCTTTATTTATTCATAGCTGACTAGGGTATAATCCCGATCATTAGTTGTATTTAGGGAACCTTATGGAATACCAGTTTATACGTGATCCAATCAGTGGCTTACGTATCAAAATTAGCAGTGAACATGCTGTTATTGGCCGTTGGCTTAATGAAGAAATCGGTAAAGATAAAATCGCCATGGTGCAGGCTTTAATCGCCTCAGTTGCTAGAAGTTTCGAGCCGCTGACACTGCAAGGTCAAGAAATTGATTTGATTTTAAATAAAGATGAAGCCATTTTTGAAGCCCATGCCTTGCATCAAGACTCTGAAGATTTATTTGCTTATCAAGACGATGAACTGATGCTTGAAGAAAATGGTTTAAGTAGCGGCTGTGGTTTTGAAGATTTTGTAGACCTGATTAATTCATGGCAAGAATTTACTACAGGCAGGTAGCCGTCAGTTTTCAGTTAGCAAAATATCCTCGGGTGCCGCGTAATGAAATGCCCTTAGCTATATTGGCAATATTTGTGTTAGCGACCTCTGCGTATTAACCACAATCAGTACGTAGAATCGATTTCATCGAAGAGTATTTATCTGTATTATTACGGCAATTAAAATAGTAACTGGAAGAGATATGTCTGCCAATTTAAACAAACTAGTGGTGATGCTAGAAATGCAAAATGCCATGAACACCAAAGTTCATGATCAATGGTTTAGCCAAGGCTTTGAATGGTATCGCGCTATTTGGGTTGAATGCGCTGAAATGCTTGATCATTACGGTTGGAAATGGTGGAAAAAGCAAACTCCAGATACCGAGCAAGTTATTTTAGAATTGGTTGATATTTTTCACTTCGGTTTATCGTTACGCATTGATGGTGAGACCAGTTATTTAGAGCTTGCTAAGCAGTTGGAACAACAGTTAAGTGCACCGCAACAAGCTGATGATTTCAAACAAACGTTAGAAATTCTCGCCGCGTCAGCCGTCGCTGAGAAAACCTTTAACGCCGCAGCCTTCGCTGGATGTATGGCGCAAATAGGTATGGATATTGATGATTTATATCGAGGCTATGTAGGTAAAAATACGCTTAATTTTTTCCGCCAAGATCATGGTTATAAAGATGGTAGCTACATTAAAGAATGGCATGGCAAAGAAGATAACGAGCATTTAGTTGAGGTCGTTAAAAGCCTGAATACGGAACATGCTGATTTTGCAAAGCTTGTATATCAAGGCTTAGAGGCTCGCTACCCTAAAAATTAAGGCAGCATGTCACGAAAATCAGTGACGCTCAAATAGTCACTGATTTCATTGTGCGGTTGTTTACTATCTGGGTTTGCAACCGCCAATAAATGGCCAATACCATATTCTTTTGCGGCGTTTAGTACCGCTAAACTGTCGTCAACGAACAGCGTACGCTGCTTATCAAAACCTAAATCGAGTTGTACTTGCTGCCATAAGCTTTGCTGCTCTTTACTCACACCATATTGATGAGTCGACACCACACCATCTAAATAGTTATCAATATTGGTTTTTTCAAACTTGAGCATGACACTTTCCGGGTGTGCGTTGGTAAGTAAAATCAACTCTTTACCCGCTTTTCGCAACGATGTTAAAAATGCTGGTACATCCTCACGCATTTTAATGAGGTGCTGATGCTGATATTTTAGCTCCATAATAGGTAAATTAAGTTGTTGTTCCCAGTAATCTAAGCAATACCATTGGATTTGACCGCTAACGGCTTGATAGCGTTTTAATATATCCGCTTGGGCTTGTGCCAAACTAATATTCTTTGCGATAGCGAGTTGCTCAGGGATCACTGTCAGCCAAAAGTGATTATCAAAATGGAGATCGAGCAAAGTGCCATCCATATCTAGCAGCACAGTATCGATTTTTGACCAATTTAACATAGGAATTTCATCTTATAGGGTTTATTATTGAACTAACTGCCATGATAGCAAATTAATGCCAATGACACAGAAAAAGCACCCAACACCACCACAAATTCTTCGCACCGAAGTTGTTGCTAAAAGCCGATTATTTACGGTGGAATCACTTGAATTAAAATTTTCAAATGACGAACAGCGTCAATACGAACGGATCCGCGGCGGTGGCCGAGGGGCTGTAATGATAGTGCCATTAACAGCTGATAATGAATTACTGTTAGTACGAGAATATTGTGCTGGCACTAATGATTATCAACTAGGCTTCCCAAAAGGCTTAATTGATCCTGGTGAAACACCAGAACAAGCAGCAAACCGAGAATTAAAAGAAGAAGTTGGCTTTGGTGCTGAGCAACTTCAGCCACTTAAAGTGGTTTCAATGGCACCCAGTTACTTTAATGCGACTATGCACATATTGTTTGCGCAACAACTTTATCCGCAAACTTTAGTTGGGGACGAGCCAGAACCATTAGTGGTTGTTAAGTGGCCATTAACCGATTGGCAGTCATTATTACAACAATCAGACTTCACCGAAGCACGAAGCGTTGCAGCTTTGCTATTATTAACTAAGCATTTAGAATCAGGAGCTGCGAATGATTGAATTACTTGAGCCATGTATTGAGCTTGCGCAAAGCGCTGGTGCTGCGATTATGGCTATTTACAAGAAAGATGATATTGGCCACCAAGAAAAGTCAGATCACACACCTGTCACTAAAGCCGATTTAGCCGCTAACGATGTGTTAGTTGCTGGATTAAAAGCACTAGCGCCAGATATTCCTATTATGTCAGAAGAAACACCAATCCCTGCTTTAGCAGATAGGCAAGATTGGCAGCGCTATTGGTTACTCGATCCAATGGACGGTACCGGTGAGTTTATTTTAGAAAGCGGCGACTTTGCGGTAAATATCGCTTTGATTGAAAACAATCGCCCAGTGCTTGGGGTGATTTATTGGCCAGCGAAAGAGACAACTTATTTTGCCAGTTATCAAAATGGTGCATTTAAGCGTGTTGATGGCGTAGAGCAGCAGATCAATGTTGCCACTCCAGATAACTTAACTTTGGCTGTTAGTCGTCGTCAAAAAATTGAAGCTGTTAGTCAATACTTGAACGCGCAGTTTACAACAGTTGCTGTAGGTTCATGCTCTTTAAAAGCATGTATTGTTGCTGAGGGTAAAGCTGACTGTTTTTTACGGATAGGGCCAACAGGTGAGTGGGATACGGGAGCATCGCAAATAATTGTTGAAGAAGCAGGTGGCTGTATTACTGATGCTGAATTTAATCCATTAACCTACAATCAGCGTGAGAGTACAGAGAACCCTGACTTTATAGTGATGGGTCACCCTGATTGGGAGTGGCAAAAAATGATCAGTCCACACCAAAGAGCGCTTTAATTACTCTATTTGTTTGCTTTTTGTTCGGTTGAACAGCTTTAAGCAGTTTAACTGTTGCATTATAATATGATTCCTATACTATAGCGCTCTCTTCGAAACAGGCTCGCAAATAACGCGAAACCGTTGAAAAAGAAATTACAGGCGCGGGATGGAGCAGCCTGGTAGCTCGTCGGGCTCATAACCCGAAGGTCGTCGGTTCAAATCCGGCTCCCGCAACCAATTTTATTAAATGATTTGGTGCATTGGAAGTTTTAAAAGGTCGTCGGTTCACTCTTCACCTTTCACAGCTCCCGCAACCAATTCTTTTAAAGAAGCGGTTACTGTAAACTCTTGGTGAGAGTTAAAAATCACTAGTCAATAGACTTAAAATATACAGGCGCGGGATGGAGCAGCCTGGTAGCTCGTCGGGCTCATAACCCGAAGGTCGTCGGTTCAAATCCGGCTCCCGCAACCAATTCTTTAGTGAGTTGGCTGACTTCTTTAATTAAGTAAGAAGTAAAATAACACTTAATATTTCAGGCGCGGGATGGAGCAGCCTGGTAGCTCGTCGGGCTCATAACCCGAAGGTCGTCGGTTCAAATCCGGCTCCCGCAACCAACTGAAATTACAATTTAAAATATTAAACAGACACGCCTAAAGCGTGTTTTTTTATGCCTGAAACTCAGTGAAATAAATAGCTCGTCGGTCTCAGCTCTACATTAGCCAGCAAAGGCCATCTATTTAAATCCGGCTCCCGCAAC
>NZ_JACJEZ010000043.1:0-32851 GCF_014164365.1 Pseudoalteromonas sp. SG43-6 | reverse complement strand
TATTAAACAGACACGCCTAAAGCGTGTTTTTTTATGCCTGAAACTCAGTGAAATAAATAGCTCGTCGGTCTCAGCTCTACATTAGCCAGCAAAGGCCATCTATTTAAATCCGGCTCCCGCAACCACTGAAATCAAGTAATAATGAATCGACACTCTTAAAATGAGTGTTTTTTTATGTCTAAAATTCAGTGAGTGCGAAAATTGGGCTACTCATAACCCGAAGGTCGTCGGTTCGTTCTTCATAAACTCAGGCTCCCGCAACAACTGAAATAAAGTACGACAAATTAAATAGGTATTGTTGATGAGTGCTTTTTCATGGCAGTATTTTGATAGAACCTAGAGCTTTGGCTATTTCCAAAGATCAGGATCTTCTTCTGGACGGGAATCTTTTCTGTCTAATACCTGCGAAAAGCGATTAGCAAAGATACCTAAGTAGCCCCAAGCGGCGAAGAATAGTGCGATGGCTAAAATTACTAAGCCGATGATTTGTAAGCTGTAGTGGCTATAATAGCCGAGGGTGATTAATATCACGGCTAGCACAAACAGTGCTAAGCCGCGTAAAAAGCGCTTTAAACTGAGCTTAGGCTCTGAACCTAAGCGATATATCAGCGGCTTTAGCATGACTGCCTACTATTAATAGTAAGAATGATCGCCAGCTTTGTGATCAGTAATATCAGCAACACCGGTGATTTCATCGAACTTAGCAATCATTTCTTTTTCAATGCCTTCTTTTAGTGTGACATCGATCATAGAACAACCATTACAGCCACCGCCAAATTGAAGAACAGCAATACCTTCAGCAGTTACTTCTACAAGGCTTACTTGGCCGCCATGGTTAGCAAGCTGAGGGTTAACCTCTGTTTCTAACATGTGTTGAATACGTTCGTTAAGTCCTGCATCATCACCGATTTTACGGGCTTTAGCATTGGGGGCTTTAAGTGTTAACTGGGTGCCCATTTTATCGGTAACGAAATCGATTTCAGCTTCTTCTAAAAATGGCGCGCTTTCTGTGTCAACTACAGCATCAAAGCCGTTAAAAGGAAGACGAATATCGGTGGCTTCTACTGCATCTTCAGGGCAGTAAGATACACCACATTCCGCTTGTGATGTGCCAGGGTTAACAACAAATACGCGAATATTTGTTTTTTCAGCTTGGTCAGCTAATAATTTTGCAAAATGCGATTGTGCGGTTTCGGAAATAGAAATCATAAAACAACTATACTTGACTAAATTACTCGGATACTGGTTATCATACTCCGCTCATCGCGTTGTCGCCAGTGTTGAGCGTAAAAATTTGGCATCTATTTTAAGCAATGGTAGCGTGCAAACATTGATCATTTACTGAGTGTTTTCTATGCGTTTGATAATAACAATCTTTACACTATTGCTAAGCTTTTCTTGTTTAGCACAACCGCTTTCATATTATTTCAATGATGATGTGAAATTTGATCCAACTATTCCCACTCCAGAGCAGGTTTTAGGCTATGAAGTCGGGCAGTGGCACGTACGTCATGATCAACTCGTTCGTTATATGGAAATATTGGCACAAAAAAGTGACCGTATTAATTTTGAAGTCATTGGTCGTACCCATGAGCAGCGCCCGCTCGTTATGCTAACTATCACCGCAGCTGATAAGTTGGCGAATGTGGAGCAAACACGTAAGGCGCACTTGGCTCGTTTAGCCGATCCAGAAAAAGCCAAAGAAACCGATCAGCCAGCGGTCGTTTGGATGGGTTATAGCGTTCATGGCAATGAATCTTCTGGTAGTAATTCAGCCTTGCTAGTGGCTTATTATTTAGCTGCGGCGCAAGGTAAAGAAATTGATACGCTATTAAATAACACGGTTATTTTACTCGATCCTTCATTAAACCCCGATGGTTTAGCACGCTTTGCGAATTGGGCGAATAGTAATCGCGGTATGAACTTATCGTCTGATCCACAAACTCGGGAGCATATTGAAAGCTGGCCAAGTAGCCGTACTAACCATTACTGGTTTGATTTAAATCGTGATTGGTTGCTGCTACAACACCCTGAATCACGTGCTCGTATTGCTAAGTTTCATTACTGGAAACCCAATATTCTTACTGATTTCCATGAAATGGGTCCCAATAGCACGTTTTTCTTTCAGCCAGGTATTCCATCACGTAAGCATCCGATCACCCCTGATGAAAATGTCAGTCTCACGAAGGCAATAGGTAACTATCATGCCAAAACATTGGATGAACACAACGCGTTATATTTTACCGAAGAAAGCTTTGATGATTTTTACTATGGCAAAGGTTCAACTTATCCAGATGTGAATGGTGGTGTGGGTATTTTATTTGAGCAAGCAAGTTCTCGTGGTCATCTGCAAGAAACCATAAATGGACCGCTGAGTTTTGCATTTACGATTAAAAACCAGCTGCTTACGAGCCTATCTACATTTCAGGCTGCGATAGATAATCGCCAAGCATTACTCGATTACCAAGCTAGTTTTTACAATAATGCTATAGAGCTTGCTAATGATGAAGATTATAAAGGTTATGTAGTGCAAGGCGGTGCAGATACAACACGTAGCGCACTTTTTTTAGATTTATTGAAACAGCATCAGATCAAAGCTTATCCACTTAATAAAGCAGTAAAAGCGGATGGTAAGAATTTTTCTGCGAAAAGTTATTTTGTGCCATTAGCCCAGCCGCAATATCGCTTAGTTAAAGCCATTTTTAGTGAGCAAAAGCGTTTTGTTGATAACACTTTTTATGATGTATCCGGTTGGACGTTAGCCCACGCTTTTAACTTGGAGTTTGCAGCAATCAAAAGTGGCTGGGGCTTAGACGTTAGTAAAAATGCATGGCAACAGCCTGAAAAACCACAATTTGCTGAGTTAGATGCACAGTATGCGTTTGGCTTTAAATGGGATAATTATTTAGCTCCGAAAATGCTTAATAAATTATTACAGCAAGGTGTGCAAGCTCGTGTGGCGCTCAGCCCGTTATCAGCTAAATCGCTTGCAAGTACACAGGAATTTGCTGCGGGTAGTATTATTATTCCTGCTGGGATTCAAAAAAATCCGCAATGGGTGTCGTTATTAAATAGTGCACAAAATGAGTTTGGTATTGCGATTACGCCTATTACTTCTGGCTTAACGGCAAAGGGTGTCGATTTAGGCTCGCGGACGTTAGCGGTAGTTAAAGCGCCGAAAGTATTACTCGTTGGTGGCCAAGGGACTAGTCAATATGAAGTAGGTGAAGTGTGGTATTACTTAGATCGCTTTGTTGGTGTGGCACCTACCATTGTGGAAATGGAACGTTTTGGTGATCTTGAACTTAGTGATTACAGTCACATTGTTTTGGCTCATGGAAATTACAATAAGCTTTCAGATGCTGACAAAATAGCAATTAAAACTTGGGTACGTAAAGGTGGAGTTATTTGGGGCCACAAAGGTGGGGCTAAGTTTTTAGTCGATCAACAACTATTAAAAACCAGTTATTTATCACGCCGAGATGTTGCCAGCGCCTTCAAAACGGATGGCTTAAACTATGGTGATAAAGATCATCTAGCTGGGCGTCAACGTATTGCTGGAGCGATATTTAATACTAAAGCCGATTTAACGCACCCACTTACTTTTTCATTACAGCGTGACACCTTACCAGTATTTAAAAATAGTACTTGGTTACTTGAAATGTCAGCTGCACCATTTGTAAATGTGTTGCAGTATACGCAAAAGCCATTACTAGCTGGCTTTACCGATGATGTGAATGTTGAGCAAGTAGCGGGAGCGGCTGGTTTAGTGGCACATTCGTATGGTCGTGGCAGTGTGATTGGTATGACAGATGATCCGGTATTTAGGGGCTATTGGTACGGCACCAGTCGTTTATTGAGCAATGCATTGTTTTTTGGTCACACATTTAGAGCGAATGCCGATTAATTAGCTTAAGTATTAATGTCCTAATGGTGTTAAGCAGGTTACAAATGCCCAAACTTGCTTAGCACCAGCCTTTTTAAGGGCGACGGTAGCTGCATTAAGAGTTGCTCCTGTGGTCATCACATCATCAATGATAGCAACTGTTTTTCCGCTCATATCGGTATTACATATAAATGCGCCATGTAAGTTTTTTACTCGTTTAGCTTTGCTAAGTGATGACTGTGCTTGGGTTTTCTTTGTACGCTGTAAACTCTGAGAATCAATATTTTCATTTACTAAACATGGCAACCAGCATTGTGATACTTGGTTAAAGCCTCGCTTTAAAAAACGCTGCTGATGTAGAGGTAAAATAATAAACAAATCTGGCCATATTTCGCTATTTTTTTTACTAACAGTCAGTTGTTGGCTAATAATTAACGACAATGCGTTTTTATAATGAATTTGGTTACTAAATTTAAGTTGCGTGAGCCAACCATCGAAAGGGGGACGATACCACGCGCAAGCGAACAGGTAATCGAATTGGCAATCAGGAAATAACTCAACCACATCTGGGCGATACAGTAAATTAGCATGTGTGGTTATATCTAATAGCGGTAAATCAGCTAAACAATGTTCGCATAAACTATGTTTGGTACGGATAATACTTTGGCATTGCACACAAAAAGAAGGAAAAAACCAATCGCCCAGCTGTTGAAAACATTGATGAAAAGCAGTCATTGCATTCATTCCCTCAAACGCTATTATGAGCGCTAAGTTTGGAGCAAGGTTATAAAAAATGCAAAATGAGCTGGTGTTATTACATGGTTGGGGGATGAATCAAGGCGTATGGCAGTTGATCTTGCCGGAGCTTCAATTTATGCATAACGATACAGTACGCAGTGTTGATTTACCCGGTTACGGTAATAATCAAGCATCGCCAAAGCCGTATACTTTGCATGCCGCTGCATTACAATTAAGCAATCAATTACAGCCAAACACTACCTTAATGGGCTGGTCTTTAGGTGGTTTATTTGCTCTTTATATTGCAAAGCACTGGCCTGAAAAAGTCGCGAAAGTGATATTAGTTGCTGCAACTCCATTGTTTGCTGAAGGCGATGATTGGCCAGGAATTAAAGCAAATGTATTAGCTGCATTTAAAGAGCAGTTAGTCACTCATCGTGAGAAAACCATCGATCGCTTTTTGGCAATACAGGCGATGGGCAGTGAAAATGCCCGAGATGATATTAAACAACTTAAACAGTTACTCAATGAATTTCCGGCTCCACAAGAGTGCGCATTAACTGCTGGTTTGGATATTTTACAGCAAGATGATTTACGCGATGCTTTTGCCTGTTGTCCAGTGCCGATCCGTGCTGTATTTGGTCGTTTAGATGCATTGGTACCGTATCGCGCAGTAACCAAAATGAAAGTTTTAAAACACGATTTTGAGTATGAAGTGATCGATAAGGCGTCACACGCACCTTTTATATCCCATAAAAAAGAGTTTTTATCTGCCGTCAAATCAATGCTTTGAAAAGTAACTTTACTGTGGTTTGAAAAACTCTGCAGTAAAGCTTTATTTTGACTGTTTTATGAGCGATAATTAACCAATATATCATTGGTGGAGGTGTTATATGCCAATCGGATCTGTGTTTAATAACGGTGTTGAAGGTTTTAATCGTGCCAGTCAGGGTATAGAGAAAGCCAGCGCAGAAATAAATCGCGCCAGCATTGAGCAACAAGACGACGCCCAGCTTGCCCAACAGCGCCAGCTGCAAGCTGCTCGTCCGGAAGAAGCGGTAACCGCTCCTGTGTCACAACCACCACGTATTGATGAAGCCTTGGTCAATTTAAAGGTCGAAGAGTTTAATGCCAAAGCCAATACGCAATCAATTCAAACCGCAGACGAAGTGCTGGGGACTTTGATTGATATTCGTGTTTAATTTGCCATGAACATTGTCACGCCATTTCCAAATATTAATATAAACACCGCAAATGTTTATACGGAAACCGCTCGGCGTGACAACCAACTTCGGGAAGTTATCCCGCCACCTGCAGCTACAAAACCGACTAATGCTGAAAACAAAGCGCTTGGTGATAATGAAAAAACTAAACAACCCGGTACAACTGATACCGGCACTTATGATGCCAAGGGTAAACTTGCCGACGAAAAAGTAATTCAAGAGCGTCAGCAGGGAGATGCAGAGCAAAACCCAGAGCAAAATGAACAGCAACAACAAGATACAGAGAAAGAAGCAAAGCAAAAAGAGCAAGTAGCTCAGCAAGAGCAACAAGACGCTGAGCAAATTAAAGAGTTAAAAGCGCGTGATATTGAAGTACGTATTCATGAGCAAGCTCACTCATCAGTTGGTGGTCAACACGCAGGTTCGCCAAGTTATGAGTACCAACGCGGACCTGATGGTACCAATTACGCTGTTGGTGGCGAAGTACAAATTGACGTTGCTGAAATAGCAGGTGACCCGCGAGCTACAATAGAGAAAATGCAAACGGTACGTGCTGCAGCTTTAGCGCCGGCAGAGCCTTCTGGTGCTGATCGTTCGATTGCTGCTGATGCCACTCAAAAGCTCGCTGCAGCGCAAGCAGAGCTTAGTAATATAGACAGTGATGATGAAAGCAGTACGCAATCAGCATCGTTCAAAGTAGATAACGAATTAACAAAGGATGAGAAAGCTGCAGCTACTGCTGAATCAGAAACCGCAACGGCTAAGCGCGATATTGAAGTTGAGCAGCGTGCAGGTCGTATTGCGCAGTTTTATCAAGCCGCCACCTCGCCTTATGGACAGTCTGGCTTTTCTGCAACCATATAGTTGCTCCCTCGTAATATGTGTTTCCTCAATTTAAATCCAAATAAATCATTTTTTAAGTGTGGTTATTCACATTTATTTACCTAAAGATGTATGCACTTAATTGTGAAACATTACTGTAACTGCTATTTTCCCTACGATTTTTATTATGGAAGACAATTAAATGAAATATGCAGTATTAGCAGGGGCTTTATCACTTTTCTCAATCACCGCCGCAGCAAACCAAGCATCACTTTTAAGCTACGATTATGTTGAAGTTGGCTATACAAAAACTGACATTAAAAGCAATGATAAAACGGATCCTGACAGCCCAATGTATTCTGGCTACGATGGGTACGTTATTAATCTTAGCAAACAAATTTTTGAAAGTTGGTATGTGACAGGCTCGTATTCTCAAAGTCGTGTTGACTATTCTAGCACTACTACATTTACATCATTTGCTCCTCTACCAGATGGCACTTATACATCTAATATGACAGATTCTTACTATGAAACAACGGATATGAGTTTAACTCGTTATAATGTTGGCTTTGGATACATTCAACATTTTTCAAGAGAAACTTCTGTTGACTATGCCCTGAAGTATGGGAAAAGTAAGGTTAAGACTGAGGAAACATTTGTACATAGACTTGAATCTGATGGTAATGTTTTTGATGTTTCAAAAACATACTATGAAGGTTCAGAAACAGCTGACTCCTTTGAAGTAACTGCACAAATTCTACATTTATTGAGCGAACAATTTGAAGTAAATGCAGGCGTTGGTTATGAACGTTTACATGGCGTAGGTGCTGGTTATGTACGTTTACATGATGCTGAAAGTGAAAATAACCTCCTGTTAAAAGCGGGTATAAATTACGCAGTCACTGAAAAAATAACGTTTGCTGCTTCCTACAGTTACACCGATGAATACGCTGACATCGCAGCAGCAGCATTTCGTTATTATTTTTAAATCGGATTTAAATAGCAGAATTGCAAACGCCACAAACTGAGTTTGTGGCGTTTTTGCTTAAGCGTTATTTTTTCACTTTTGCATTTGCGAAGGCGTCTGCAAATGCATTACCCATCATTGCATTACCGGTATCGCGTGTTGGTTTTGCAGCGCGAGGTTGCTGAGCATTGTTACGATTATTGGCTTGCGGCTTTTGACTGACTGATGGAGCAGGTTTATTGCTGGTATCAATGTCATCGTCTAAACGCATGGTAAAACTAATACGTTTACGGGCAGCGTCAACTTCCACTACTTTTACTTTTACAATATCACCCGCTTTAACTACTTCACGCGGATCAGAGATAAACTTATTAGTGATCGCTGAAATATGTACTAAACCATCTTGGTGCACACCCACATCAACAAAGGCACCAAAGTTAGCTACGTTTGAAACCACGCCTTCTAAAATCATCCCTGGCTTTAAGTCACTGATTTTTTCAACACCTGCTTTAAACTCTGCTGTTTTAAAATCAGGACGAGGGTCGCGTCCAGGTTTATCAAGTTCACTGATGATGTCGGTAACCGTTGGTAAGCCAAATTTATCATCAATGTAGTCATTGGCAACTAACTTATTCAGCAGCTCTGAGTTACCAATTAGGTTATTTACATCGAGACTATTTTGTTCACAAATGCGTTTAACGATAGGGTAAGCTTCCGGGTGAACTGATGATTTATCAAGTGGGTCGCTGCCATTACTAATTTTTAAGAAACCGGCGGCTTGTTCAAATGCTTTTGGCCCTAAACGCTCTACTTTCTTTAGCTCTGAGCGTTTAGTGAATGAACCGTTAGCATCGCGATAATTAACAATATTTTGCGCTAAGGTTTTATTTAACCCTGAAACACGCGCAAGCAATGGCACTGAGGCCATATTTAAATCTACACCTACCGAGTTCACACAATCTTCAACAACAGAAGTCAGAGTTTGCCCTAGTTGGCTTTGTGATACATCGTGCTGATATTGACCTACACCAATTGACTTAGGCTCCACTTTCACAAGTTCAGCAAGTGGATCTTGTAAGCGACGCGCAATTGAAACCGCACCACGTAACGACACATCTAAATCAGGAAACTCATTAGCAGCAAATTCTGATGCTGAATACACCGATGCGCCAGCTTCACTGACCATAATTTTATTGAGTTTTAGCTCGCTATTTGCTTTGATTAATTCAGCAACCAGTTTGTCTGATTCGCGTGAAGCGGTGCCGTTACCAATAGCGATTAGCTCGACTTTATGTTGGCGGCATAACTGCTCTAGCGTTCGTACTGATTTATCCCAATGATTTTGTGGTGCATGTGGGAAGATAGTTTGTGTGGCTAATAACTTACCAGTGCTATCAACAACGGCAATTTTACAGCCAGTGCGCAGACCAGGATCTAGGCCCAATGTTATGCGAGGCCCAGCAGGGGCAGCCATAAGTAAGTCTTTTAAGTTTTTAGCGAACACATCGATAGCGCCTGTTTCGGCTTTTTCACGCATGGCTGCTAAAAATTCGTTTTCTAAATGTAAGCCTAGCTTAATTTTCCAGGCCCACTGCACGACAGTGAGTAACCACGGGCTGGCTACTTGGTTGTTAATATCAAGGCGGTAATGATCGGCAATCATCACGGCACACATATGGGCCGGGTTTTCTGAACTTGGCTCAGGGTTGATTGTTAACTGTAGAATACCCTCGTTGCGCGCGCGCAACATAGCTAAAGCGCGGTGCGAAGGCACTTTTTTAAGCGCTTCTTGATGCTCAAAATAATCTCGGTATTTAGCGCCAGCTTGTTCTTGGCCTTTGATTAAGCTTGCTTCGATTTGGCCGTGCTGACTGATGTGACTACGAAATTTGGCGAGCAGTTTGGCATCTTCAGCAAAGCGTTCCATTAAAATAAATTTAGCGCCATCCAGAACTGCTTTTTCATCAGCAAAGCCGGCTTCTGCATTTAGGTAGCCAGCGGCTTGTTGCTCAGGATCTAAAGAAGCATCATTAAATAAAGCATTCGCTAACGGCTCAAGACCAGCTTCAATAGCAATTTGCCCCTTAGTGCGGCGCTTAGCTTTGTAAGGTAAATATAAATCTTCAAGTTCAGTCTTGCTATCCGCATTATTAATATCGGCAGCTAAGCTGGTAGTGAGTTTATCTTGCGCTTTAATCGTCGAAAGAATGAAGGCTCTACGTTCTTCCAGCTCTCTTAAATACGATAAACGCTGCTCTAACAATCGTAATTGGGTATCGTCTAAACCACCCGTTACTTCTTTACGATAGCGGGCAATAAAAGGCACTGTTGAACCTTCATCGAGTAATTTTGTAGCAGCTATAACTTGTTGCTCTTGAGCATTCAGCTCAGTGGCTAAACGTGCAGAGATATTGCTCATGCAAAAACCTTATTAAACAATTTGAAGACCAGAACGATAGTTTTGGCGTAATTAATTGCTTGAATAATATCACAGCAGGGCTTAATAAAAAGGCCTTAAAGTATGCTATTTATATACTTTAAGGCCTTTTAAAGAGGTGGTTCAATTAAACATGTATCAGTGCTTAATGAGGGTGTTCAATATGTTGCATTACTTCACTAAAACTGTGCGCGATAGGTGTGATATGTAACGGAATTTGTAATGTTTTAGCAATTTCTCGAGCTGAAATTAAACCACAAATTTCATTATGTGCGGTAGTAACCAGTAAAAACATAATACCGTTTTGTTCCATTGTTTGTAGTGCATCACCAATACAAGCATAGCTTAAGCTTTGCATACTTACGCCAGTTAAGTGGCTAAGTGGTGTCATTACATGAAGTAAGTTAACTTCGTTGCGAGGTACATTTAAGCGCTGTGCTAAAATCATAATTTTTGAGCTTTGTAGATCCGCACTAGATGCTATACCAAGTAATTTTTCTTTGTCATCTACTACTAAAATAAAGTCTGTATGTTGGCTAGTGATCTGTTTTAATGCATCAACAATGCTGGTTTCAAAATGAGCACGTAGCGGGTCTTTTTGAGTAAAATTATTGACCATTTTCAAAGCCGGAGACGTTAAATCAATTAACGGCTGAGTGTCACGGTAAGTGTGAGATAAAACGCCTTTAGAAATGTCTTGAGTACGAAGTTCTTTAAAGTTAGCCATAGTAATCACCAATTATATTATTAAATTTAATCAAGTTTTTAAGCGATAAATTAAATAAAATAAGCCGGTGGTCCACGCTGATACGCATAGCTAAAAGGTTGTACGAAAGTGGTACTCACATAAAGTGATAAAATGTTTTCAGGGAGTGGTTGAAGCACCCTGATAGAGATCCCGTCAACGTGTGTGTCTAAGTCAACGTCAAGATTAGCTTGGTCAGGAATGTCACAAGCAACATAGTTTGCGGTTGGGGATAAATGGTCGTGGTCGTCAAAACCTTGAGCAATTACAGTCAAACTCACACTCATTAAGAGTGTAAATAACACGGCATTACTTACTATGCGATGTATTACGTTTGACATAACTACTACCTTCTAATATTCAACTCAAGCGCGAAATGCTTTACTTGAGTACTTTTATTTATAGTCTACAAATTCACTTTAGACAATCAATAATTAACCTTATCTGAATAATGAGAAGCGAGGATCTATCGTTTTACTGAGGATTTATGAAGCCCCAGAGTAACTGATACTGTTAACGTACCACTCTTTTTTGCCCTGCGGAGTTGTAACATAAAACTCATCATCCACTTGTTTTTTCAATAATGCGCGCGCCATCGGCGAATCAATCGAGATATAATCTTTGCGGTCATAAATCTCATCAGGGCCAACAATGCGAAACTTCAGCACTTCACCTTGTTCATTTTCTATTTCGACCCATGCACCAAAAAACACTTTACCAGCTTGCTGCGGCGAGTAATCAATTATTTTTAGATCTGGCATGCGTTTGCGTAAATACCGCACGCGACGATCTATTTGTCTTAACAAACGTTTATTGTACTGGTAATCAGCATTTTCTGAACGGTCACCAAGGCTAGCAGCCCAGCTCACTATTTTTGTGACTTCAGGGCGTTTAACATTCCATAAGTGGTCGTGTTCTTGTTGCAGCTGTAAATACCCTTCGCGGGTGATTAAATTAGTTTTCACGTTTAAATTATTACCTTGAGAAACACCTAGGCAAGGTATAAAAATCTTGTTGGCTTGTCGAGCTGATTTTTGTTCTCGCCAGCATTTTTGTGGGCTTGAAATGTTCAGTAACAATCTAGTGACCTAATTAGTTTTTTATTATCATGTTTTTCATTTATATTAATCATAACAGTACAGAAAAATAAGAATGAAAGTGATGGGACATGAAACCACAAAAGTATTAGTCGTTGATGATGATATGCGCTTACGCAGCTTGTTAGAGCGCTACTTGGTAGAACAAGGATTTATTGTGCGTACAGCTGCTAATTCAGAACAAATGGATCGGCTGTTAGAGCGTGAAAACTTTCACTTGATGGTACTTGATTTAATGTTACCCGGTGAAGATGGCTTATCTATCTGTCAGCGGTTACGCCAAAAAGAAAATGAAATTCCAATTGTCATGTTAACTGCCAAAGGTGATGAGGTTGATCGTATTATCGGTTTAGAGCTTGGTGCTGATGATTACATCCCGAAACCATTTAACCCGCGTGAATTATTAGCGCGTATTAAAGCCATTTTGCGTCGTCGTTCAAAAGAAGTGCCAGGTGCACCGTCAGCAGAAGAAAATCATATTTCGTTTGGTGAGTTTTCGCTTAATTTAGCCACCCGTGAAATGAGCCAAGGCGACAAAACCATGTCGTTGACCAGTGGTGAGTTTGCGGTATTGAAAGCGCTTGTTACACATCCACGAGAGCCGCTTAGTCGTGATAAGTTAATGAACTTAGCGCGTGGTCGAGATTACAGTGCATTAGAGCGTAGTATCGATGTACAAGTCTCACGTTTGCGTCGCATGATCGAAGTCGATGCCGCTAATCCACGTTATATTCAAACTGTATGGGGCTTAGGTTACGTATTTGTTCCAGATGGTGAAAAATAGCCATAATGAGTATGTTTCCCAAAAGTGCATTTGGACAAACGGTGTTTTTAGTTGCGGCACTATTGTTGATCAACCAAGTAGTGTCTTACATCACGGTTAGCCTTTACGTAGTTAAGCCTACTATTGAGCAAGTTAACCTTATTCTCGCAAAACAAATCAAAACTGTGTTTATAGACTGGGAAGATGGCGTTGAAATAAGTGATGAGGTGTCTGAAAAGTTTTTTGAAATAACCGGTATCGAAGTTATGACCCAGCGCCAAGCGATGAGCGAAGGTTTGGCGCAAACTCGTGAATATTCAATGTTGTCGCGTAGTATGTCAGAGCAACTAAATGGTTCAGCCCGAGTGCGTATTAGCCAAACAGATCCGCTTGTTTATTGGGTAGAAGCGCCGCAAGCACCGGGTTACTGGGTTAAAGTACCGCTAACTGGTTTTAAAGAAAATAATCTCGAATTTCTAACCTTTTATTTATCTAGTATCGGCTTTTTAAGTGTACTCGGTGGTTGGCTGTTCGCACGTCATTTGAATCGACCTTTAAAAGCGCTGCAACAAGCGGCGGTAAAAGTAGGGGTTGGAGATTTTTCTACAAAATTAGAGGAACACGGCTCAACTGAAGTCATCGAAGTAACCCGCGCATTTAATCAAATGTCACGTGGTATAGCAGCGCTTGAGAACGATCGCCGTCTACTTATGGCTGGGGTGTCTCATGATTTACGTACGCCGCTGACGCGCATTCGCCTTGCTACCGAAATGATGTCGGATGAAGAAGATTATCTGCGTGAAGGGATCATCTACGATATTGAAGACATGAATGCCATTATTGATCAGTTTATTGAGTATTTGCGTCATCACAAACGTGAGGAGTTAGCGCTTGAAGATCTCAACGCGATAGTGTCAGAAGTGGTGCATTCAGAACAAAAACATCAACGCACTATCACTTTTAGCGAAAATCCTAGTATTAGTAACATTCCTTTAAGTATGGTGGCAATCAAGCGAGTTATTACCAACATGATTGAAAATGCAATCCGTTATTCGGATGGTGATATTGATGTTGAAACTGCGCTAAGTCGTGATAAAAAATACGCTATGGTGATTGTAAAAGATCATGGCCCAGGTATTCCTGAAAGTGAACTTGAAACGGTATTTGAACCTTTTAAACAAGGCGATGCTGCGCGAGGCAGTGAAGGTAGTGGGTTAGGGCTTGCGATCATTAAGCGCATAGTTGATATGCATGGTGGTAAAGTAAAACTGGTTAATCGCCCTGAAGGCGGTTTAAATGCTGAGGTTTATTTACCAGTCAAAGTGAGTTAGCTGTATATACTATTATATACTTTTATACTACTCGGCTGCTGTCTGCGCTGCCAAAAAGGACTGTTTGACCAGCGTTGCTCTTGAGCGTAAAAATAGCGTTTGTGATCTAAATAACGATGCCAAATCTGTTCTATTTGTTGCTGGTATAGTTTTTTAAATTGTAGCTGGCTATCGTGTTCTATTTTATTGACTATCTCGAGTTTTTTCATCAGATCGGCAAGTTGCATGGCACTTGCCATCGCATTAAAAATTCCTTGCGATGAGATTGGGTCAAAGCTCAGTGCTGCATCACCTAAAGCGGCCCATTGTTGGCCTGCAAAACACTCTAAGCGAGTGGAGTTCGCGCTGACGATACCGTGCAGTGTTATTGGCTGTTGGCATACATCGAGAATCTTCGCTTGATTGGCATAACATTGCGCATGTTGAGTAAATAACTTTGTATCACGTTGTAAGCCTTTGGTCAGCAAATCCGGATCCGTTTGAAATGCTAAAACACGACGTTGGTTTGGTAATGGTGCACTGTACCACCAGCCGTTTTGCGTGGCACAAATGCTGCCTAGTTGATTTTCAATAGTATTAGCCACGGTTGCCCAGCAAGATATTAGACGGTCATGTTGTTTGCGAGCGGTGTATTTTTTTGCAAAATGAGCCTCTCGGCCAGTGGCATCAATTACGAATTGACTCGCAATGTTGATTGTTTGCTCTTGTTGTAACTGTGTTAGTGTTATTTGCCAGCGTTGCCCTTGGTATTCGCTGTGTGCTAATTTGGCAGGCCAAATACAGCGGACACCCCGTTGCAGCGCTTTTTCGCGTAAAAAGCTCTCAAATACTTGACGATCCAAGCGCCAACCTAAACCATCCGGGTTACTGAGATTATCAGTAACATAGGGTGTTGATTGGCCCCAACTTATTTGCAATCCTGCATTGTGTAAATGCTGTGGGGTAAGTACGTTGGCCACCAGTTGGTTTTCAAATTCAGTTAACAAATCTAACTGTTGTAAAATACGCCGTGCGGCAGGTGCTAAGCATTCACCAATTCGCTCTTCGGGCATCTCAGACTTATCAATCAAAGTAACTTGATATGAATCACATAAAGCAAGTGCGGCGATACAGCCTGCCACACCTGCACCAATGATCACAACATCCGTTTGTAATTCGGTCTCTTGCAGCATTGCTTTAGCGTCCTTTATTGCGATGAAAGCGGCTCGCTTTTTCAGTAACACCTAAGTTGGTTTGACTACGATGTGAAGCATGCTCAGCCGAGAGAGTCGCTTTTGTATGCTGTATCGCTTTACTCGCTAAGTTAACTTGTGCCTCATCTTGTGGATTGTTGGGCAATATACCAACCTGCATTGCGCTAGGAAATTGTGCATCGCCTATTACGCCGATATGCGGTTGTACAATCGCAAGTTCAGCAAAGTTGTCTATCATACTATTGATTTGGTTTGTATATGTGGCAGGATTACCGTGCAGAGGTAAATCATCAAGCCAATCAGTACGATAAGCAAAAGCCTGTTGACGAGTACTGTCAGGTAATGAGGTATCAAGCACTTGTTGATAGCGGAACTGATTCATTATTTGATTTGGCACTCGAGCAGGCCAAAATGTCGGTAAAAATGGATCGTACTCAGAGCTGTAGCCATCTCTACAGCTCGCGGTATCAGTTTGCCAAGGAATAGCCATCCAGCGTGTTATCCCGCCTGCTACTTGACCACCAAATAAAGGTCCTTGCGCGAGAGTATAAACGTCGCTATTCATCACAGGACCATAATAGTAACGGTCGCTTTGTAAGTCCGCTTGGGCGTGTTTGAGTCGAAATGCCGACATATACATGCCTGCAGTTCGCATTGGCCAAGTCATTTCACAGCCCGGGTGAAATGCATCAGCAAGGCAAAACTCCATCGCGCCGCGAGTAAGTAGTTCTGGCTGCTCAGCAATTGGATAATCATCTAACGCGGTTACATTTGCATGTGCCGGACAAGCTGATTGAGGGGTGTAATCATTAATAAAATCACCTTTCACCCATTGGTCTAAAAAGCTCAACTGCAAATTTGATAGCGTTGCATGCTGGCGCACTGAGCCCGTGGGAGGAATGCTAATCGCGTCGCCATACAGCCAAGGCCATAGTTGTGGAGCTTGCGCACCGGGAACATCAAAACGACGAAAGTTATTAGACAGTGTACGGCGTAATTCCTGATAGGCAGGAGAGGGATCGCTAAGCTTTTCTAGCCATTCATTGGTGGTGTAATTAAACTGACCCCCCCAGCCAAATGCGCCAGCAAATCCGTCATTAACCCATTGTAAATCCGTCATTCGGGCAAATATGGGTTGAATGTCGTTACTAAAGGAAGGTCGCTGTGGTCTTGCCAGCATACCAGCATCTACAGCAACGTCGCGCATTAAATCCCACATGGTGCGTACTGATTTTTGCATCGGTGCATAATCCGGTGGCGCGCAAATAACCCAAGCGGGTTCTACTCTTAGCGATACCCCCTGATATACAACCTCTGCTGTAATTGGGCCATCTGAGGTGTCATCATACCAGCCTTCATTATTTGCAAAGGTAATGGCTATATCGCCGTTTACGTTGCGTGACACGCCATGACCACCGAGCATGAGTAAGCGACCGTATTGATCACTGCGCATTTCGCCTAAGTACACATCCTGATCCATAAATTGGCCAATAAACTCATGCTTAGATTTTACGTTTTTGCCGCTTATACTGTGTTTACCCCCTTTGATTAACAGCTTGCTACGATCGGCTACATTGTTATTACGCAGTAACGATGGCGGCGCATCTGCGGCTTCTGGAATATCTAAAGCAATTTGAAATTCGTACCAGCAGGCTTTTTGATTTGCTAATTCAGCATGCCAAGTAATGTCTGCATTATCGAGGGTTAGTTCTTTTATCGCTTTACCAGCGGCATTAAAACCGTAAATTCTAAACTCAGCTGCTTGGCGCTTTAATGCACCTGTTTTATCTCGGTAACTGTATTCATCAGTATGAGCTATGGGCTGCGGTTGTTGCGGGCCAATAAAGTAGCCTTTTTTACTATTACCCACGCGCATTACACCAATAGGCGGATAAATACCGGCATAAACAATACACTCAGAGTCAGTATCTTGATCTTGCTGTGGCTTAAATTCACTTAACTGTTTAGGCTCTTGTAGCTGCTGACCGTTGGCTGTATGTCGGGCATGAGCACTGGCCGCATAGGCTGACTTTCGAGCCAATGCAATGCTACCTAGAGGCTCATGGGCGGCTAAAGTACGCCAAATATTAAACGCTAAGTTATTACCAAGCTCAGCTTGACCAATCGCGGTAATATTTTGTTGTGCTAAATGCAGCCGCGCAATACATACGTATGGGCTTTCTTCACAGCTCCACACGGCTTGTGCATCATCAAGTGGCATTGTTTTTGGGTTTGTTCTTAATTGTACTTCAAAGCGAAATGTTGCACTGCCTTGACGTAAACGTCGCTGCAAATCTAAAGCGAGGTAATTATTATCGACACTTGGTGCGCCAAGTTCACTGCCTTCAGGCACTAAGCGATATTTTACAATCTGTCGTTCGCCTAATTTGAACGGTAATATTGCCCAATAATTAGCGCTTAAACAGCTTGCTTCAACTTTTTGCATAGCCTGTAAAATATTGGCTGTTTGTATGTGTTTTGGATTATTTAAATAGGCATCATAGTTTTTATCGATCACGCCTGCAGTGGTGAATTGGCACATCTGTTGCGCATTTTTGGTGAAAAATCGATCCATGTTTTGAAAAATAAAATCTGCGGTATCACCTTCGCCAATCAGCTTTGGCCCATCTACTCCAAAGAGCTTCACTGCCAATCCTAATGTGCTGTGTAAATCTGGTGATGATGCTAACGTATCACTTGAAAAGCGCACTGCACATTCGTATTCTTTGCCTGCAAAAATGCCAATTTTAAATTGTGGGTCTATATCTGGATTGATAATAAAGTGGCCGTAAGCGATGCCATGTTGCTTTCTAAATACAGCTCGTTGTGCTGGCTGTTGACCTTTGTCTATACGCAGCACTTGACCAAGGCCAACAAACATTTCAGTTAACCGCTGGCAGGCTAATTCAACATCTTTGTCATTTGACCAACACGGCACATTATTAGCAGTTGCTAGCGTTTTAATACTGCGATTTTTGGGTTTCTTAGCCATTATTATATTCCTTATAGTATTGAAGCGGCTCTAGAGGTATTAGCTCTAAAAGTCCTTTTAAGCAAGTTCACTATTATTGAGCTGACTGCACATTTAGTTGTTTATTAGTGCTGCGTAATTTTTCAAAATTATTAAATATATGCCTCACAGCCATGCTTGGTATTCCTACTGTTACTAATTAACTAACTTTTTAATCTGTAAAAGTAGAGCAATAATGGAAATAAAACTATTACACGGTATTTCACGTGCTATTTATAGGATGTGTTAGGTATTTTCAGGGGGTGATACAACAGCGCCATCAATATAAGCATAGTTGCTTTTGGTTGCAGTAATGATGATGCCAACAGTTTAATGAGGTCATGAACTGTAGCATTGAACAATTATTTTAAGGGCTAACTCATACGTTAACATTATGAATTGGAGGTTCTTTATTTGCCGATTGTTTATCAAAAAGAAGACGCGAGAGAAACTCGCGCCTCCTATTTTCACTATCGACTTCGCGCTATTATAAAGCTTTAAATCTAATTGCTGTGCCGCCGCTGGTGGCAAGTTTAAGCGTTAACTTATCAGCAGCTGTGACTATGCGCTTTTCGATTTTTAAATCGTATGGGTTGTTTTTCCACTGCGCATTATTACCATCACGATAAATTTGTGCCTCAAACTTTTTACCTTGCTCTAAGAAGTCGAGTTTTATCTCTATGCTGCGAGCTTGCTCATCGGTTACTGCTCCTAAAAACCAGTCGTTACCAGAGTAGTTATCACGCTTACGCTCTTTGCGAGCAAACACCACGTAATCGCCAACCTCACCCGCTAGTGCGATACTTTGTTGCCAATCTGTTGGTACGTCTTGAATAAATTTAAATGCGTCCGGTTTGGCTAAATAGTTACGCGGAAGATCAGCGGCCATTTGGATTGGACTATACATTACGACATATAACGCGAGTTGTTTCGCAAGTGTGGTTTGTGGACGATTTGTATCACCACCTAATCCATTAAAACTCATATCAAAAATGCCGGGTGTAAAGTCCATTGGCCCAGCTAACATACGGGTAAAGGCGAGCATTGGAATATGCTCTGGTGGATTTGGCGGTGTGCCCCATGCATTAAACTCTTGGCCGCGAGCACCTTCGCGGGCTATCCAGTTCGGATAAGTACGGCGCAGACCTGTGTCTTTTATCGGTTCATGGGTGTTAATACTGATTTTATGTTTTGCAGCCAGTTGCACGCTGTGTAGGTATTCATTAACCATAAATTGGCCATCGTGCCACTCATGGCGAGCAATGCCGTTTTCATCAATGCGTTTGATGTTGCCGCCATCTGCTACGTAACCTGTTTTTACTTGGCTAACGTTAGATTTTTCGTACAGTGCGTAGGCGTCTTCCATCTGGTTGCGGTAGTTGGTTACGTTGCCAGACGTTTCGTGGTGGCCAATCAGCTGTACGCCTTTTTCTTTGCCATAGCGAGTTAGCTCTGCAATATCAAAGTCAGGGTAAGGTTTGGTAAAACTAAAAACATCACCATTGAAGAACCAGTCGCCATCCCAGCCAATATTCCAGCCTTCGACGAGTACCCCATCAAAACCGTATTTAGCTGCAAAATCCATGTAGCGCTTGGTTTCTTTGGTGGTCGCACCGTGCTTTTCACCGCTGCCCCAAGTGTTCTCATTGATATGCATGCCCCACCAAATACCGACATATTTACCTGGTTTAACCCACGATACATCACCGAGTTTATTTGGTTCGTTGAGGTTTAAAATAATATCTGAGTTGATCAAATCAACGGCTTTGTCACCAATTTGAATGGTGCGCCACGGAGTATTAAATGCGCCATGTTTTTTAACCGCAACACCATCAGACCAAGGCGTTAAGTCGGCTTGTAAAGTCCCTGGGCGACGTTGATTGAGCACCATCCCTGCATAATCAACTAATGCAGCTTCGTGAATGCTCACATGGACGCCATCAGCGTTTTTAAAGGTAAATGGAGTATGCGCAAGAGCAGCTTGTTGCAGTGGAGTGGTGTTATAAACATATTCATAACGGTTCCAACCACGAGCTGGGATCCACCATGCGGTGGCTTTATCCGCACCACTAATTGCAAATTCGGTTAGCTCCTTAGTGATTTCAATATTTTCAAATCCAGCTTGTTTAGGTACTTCGTAACGAAAACCGACGCCATCATTAAAAGCTCGAAAACGAACCGTGTAAGTGCCGCCTTGTGGCGCTGGCTTTTTAAACGTAACCGCGAGCTCATTATGTTTATCTATAATAGTTTGGCGTTCACCCCAAGGTTGCTGCCATTGGCTGTTATGTTGGGAGTTGTTAACGTCGGTGATTGTAAAACCTTCAGCAAAGGCGGCTTGTTGTTTAAATTCGAAGCCAAGAGCTGAATTTTCAATAACATCTTTGCCGTTAAAGCTGATTTTATAACTTGGTGTAGCTTGCTGATCCGAAATGGTTATTGTTATATTTCCGTTCGGGGATTGAATCGTCGCGTCTTTAGCAAAACAAGCACTTGAAAGTCCAAGCAGAAGTAGCAAAGGTAATCGCATAGCTGTTCCTTGAGGTGTAACCTAATTGAAGCATTTAGCATAAAGCGCAAGGGCCTAGATTACGAGATGACTGCATACGTATTCAGCTCATTAGTTAGCTTAGGTTAAATATTGAAAAATAATTAACGAGATATTTTTAACAGAATATAATTAACAAAAGATTAATCTAATTGGTTTATAATGAATGAAGTTAAATAAGAAGATATTAAAATGTTAAAGCAGACCTTCATTCTTTCATTGTGTTTAATGGTTTTTAATAGTTACGCTGGTATTATCACCATTAATGATCAACAGCAAAAACCGCTCGCTAATGCCGTCGTCTGGTTAACGCCTGCGGATAAAAGTGTTGAATTCCCCGCGCCAACTACACCCTTTATAATGACTCAAAAAGACCGGCAGTTTATTCCCCATGTGTTGGTGGTACCGCAAAATGCTCAAGTTGAGTTTCCAAATGCAGATTCAATCATGCACCACGTGTATTCGTTTTCCAAAGCTAAATCGTTTGAGCTAAAGCTATACCGAGAGCAACCACAGGATCCGATCAGTTTTGAGCAAACGGGCGTAGTTGAATTAGGCTGTAATATTCATGATTGGATGTTGGGGTATATTGTGGTGGTTGATAGTCCGTATTACGCAATGACCAATGATAAAGGACAAATTGAGCTGGCGCTTGAGGCCGGAGATTTTACACTAAATATTTGGCACTCCGAATTTAGTGACATCAGCAAAACTGAAAGCAAAGCCATTGCACTAACTAGTGCGCCGGTTGTTTATCAAATAAAACAGGCGATTATTTCTCGTGTTGCGGTGGGTGTTGATGAATTTGACGACTATGAATAAAGCTTGCTTTTACCTAGGTGTAGTGGGGCTAACATTAACGTGCAATGCTTTTGCACAAGTAAAGGGCTTAGTGCAACTAAGTGCAGTTCAGGGTGATCAATACGTAAGTTGGCAACAAGGTAGCGTAGGGCTATACCGATACGATAGTGACAATGATGGCATTGTGCTTTCTCAGGGAGTCGTTGATTTTAGGACTGATTTAACCACCGCTTGGTCAGCACATGGGGTTATTAATGCTTATCAAGATCCGCAGCCGACTTTAGGTTTTAGCCAAGCATATTTGCAATATAAGCCGCTAACAGCGAGTAACTATAAATGGCATCTGCGGGTAGGTGGTTTTTACCCGTTATTATCATTAGAAAATCCAGATATGGGCTGGCTTTCACCATATAATTACACTAACTCAGCAATAAATTCATGGATAGGTGAAGAGGTACGTACCGTTGGGGTTGAGGCCACTATCAAGCGGCCAGGGCGCAGCTTTAACAGTACCCATAGCTTTGCATTGGTTGGCGCTACATTTAAAGGTAATGATCCTGCAGGCACATTATTAGCTTGGCGTGGCTTTGCAGTGCATGACCGCCAAACGACCTTTAATGAAAGTATTGCGTTTGCGCCAATCGCTTCATTTAATAGCACCGAACTTCAGTATCAGGCAAATCAGGTCTTGCCCTTTGAGGAGGTTGATGGGCGCTTTGGTTATTATGCAGGAATTCACTGGGATTATTTAAAAAAATCACAATTTCGTTTTTATTATTACGATAATAATGGCGACCCTGCAGCACTAAATAGAAGTACTGGGCAATATGCATGGGATACTCGTTTTAGCAGCGTCGCGTGGCTATATAAATTTACTGCGAATACGCGCTTAATTGCGCAAATGATGTCGGGCACTACCGCTATGGGTGCTAAACGCGGTGTAAATAATAGCTTCTATAGTCACTTTATATTAGTAAGTCATAAAATGGCCAAGCATCGTATTTCAATGCGTTATGATTATTTTGAGGTAACCGATCATGACGACTGGCAATTTGATCCTAATGCCAGTGAAGGTGAAGGTATAACCGCGACCTGGCGCTATCAATTAACGCCGCAGTGGCAACTAGGGATTGAGGGCTCAGCATTACATAGCCAAGCAGATAATCGCATGGCGATGAATAATCCCAAAAACCTATCACAGCAACAAATTAGCTTAAATGTTCAGTGGCGCTTTTAATGGTAATTCAGATAGTTTGAACTATATTAAGTTGTGGCTGATGTTGTATTTTATGCAAAGGTGAAAAATGAACTTACAGAGTATTCGAATCAAGAGCTCGCTGCCAATTGTGTTACTTGGGATTGCGATAATAGTACTGATAGCAGGCTATACCCACTTAATTAACTTACAAAAAGATGCATTAGAAGCGCAATCTGAGCGATTTCTAAATGCTATTTCAGTAGTGGTTAATGGTGACCGTGATCTCTATCAAGCCAAAGTAGCTGAATTGCACTTAGTAACCAATAAGATAGGTAATGCCGAAGAGTTGCAAGATCATCAAGAAAACGCACAGCAAGTGACCGATCGTTTTAATCAATATTTACATTTTTTATCAGCCTACCCGCAAGTAACGGCGCAGTTTACTGGCTTTGATAGTGCCTTTAAAAAATGGTTATCAGCATCAAACGCGTATATCAATGACCCACAAAACAAGCAAAAAAATCAGCAGGCCAATACTGAGTTTGCAGCGCTGCGCGATATTTTAGATAAAGCAGGTGAACAAGCTGAGTTGACGTCTAAACAAGAAAAACAAAAGCTGCTAGAGAAGATAACCACAACGAAACTGTTTTTACTGACTATGGTGGTGGTGCTGTTAGCCATTTCAGCTTGGTTCAGTTATATGATCCCACGTCAGTTAACGAAGCAAATGCATTACGTGACTGCGAGAATTAATGATATTGCCTCTGGTGATGGTAATTTAACAGAGCGTATTGTGGTAAAAAGCCAAGATGAATTTGCCGAGCTGGCAACGGCATTTAATCGCTTTTTAGATAATTTGCAGCAATTGATCCGTGATATTTTAGGCCAATCTAATGAGCTTAACCATTTAGGAACTGATTTAAGCCAGTTCGCAAATCAAAATAATCAGATCACTCAAAAACTCAGCCAAGCATCTGAATCAATTGTCAGTGCGGTTCATCAAATGAGTGTTGCTAGTCGCGAAGTAGCTAATGTGGCGCAGCAGTCATCAAAAGAAGCCGATAACTCACAGCACCTGGCTAAGCAAGGTTTAACGGCTGTGGCTAATTCGAGTGATAAAATAGTCGCGCTATCTGAAAATATGGAACATGCCAGTAACAAATCAACCGAACTGCAACAAAGCTCTGATAATATAGCTAAAGTGCTAGAGGTGATCCGCGCGATTGCGGAGCAAACTAATTTACTTGCGCTTAATGCTGCTATCGAAGCGGCGCGAGCTGGCGAACAAGGGCGGGGGTTTGCGGTGGTTGCCGATGAAGTACGCACCTTGGCAACGCGCACTCAAGAAAGTACCAACGATATTCAAAAAATGGTTGAGCAGTTTGCCAATAGTGTCGAGCAGTCTTTAACGGCAATTAATGGTGGCAAACGCTTTGCAGATGAAGCCGTAGCCTCGTTTACGCAAACCAATGATGTGCTTAATGCGATGCAAGAGTCATCAGTAAAAGTGAATGATATGGCTATGCAAACAGCCCAAGCTACCGATGAGCAAACCGCAGTAGCGGAAGAAATAAGTCATAATTTATCGTCATTGAACGAGCAAACCATGCAAGGTGGCGAGCTGGCACGTTCAACCGAAGAAGTCGCGGTAAGAATGAATCAATTAACCGATGAATTAAACCGCCTATTGCAGCGCTTTAAAGTTTAATTGTTTGCTGTAGGCAATAAAAAAGGGTTCGATAGAACCCTTTTTTGCGTTGTTAGTATCTAATACCAATCGACTTAAATATTTAACCATTCTAGCGCGCTAAATAAAGCGCTAACTGCGTTAGTAATTTTTCATGTACGACTGCATGGATGCAAGAGGTAGAGCAATGCAGGAGCAATTGCCGAGAACAACTACATGTCAAAATCTCTGCCTTGTTACCACTGTATTTTTCTGTCGCTATAAATGGTCAGTAACTTAAAACGATTGGTATAACGTTTACTTTTTTTCGAAAGCGCGCTTCATAAAGTTCGGTGTTGCTAATGCGCCATGGTGAATACCATTATTGTAATACTCTGTAGTTTGCGCAAGCTCTGCTGCTGCGTCTTCTCTAAAACCGGCGAATGCTTCATCTTTACGAGCAAGTGTTACTGACCATAAGCCACTTGGGTAAATAGGTTGTGGGAATGGCAGTGTTTGTAAGTCGTTAAAGCCTACATCAGTCATCGCATCGCGCATTTCAACCAGTAATGGCATATGCATAAGCGGTGATTCACTTTGTTGTACCATAATGCCGCCAGGGCGTAGTGCATTTAAACAGCTCGTGTAAAAGGCATGGTTGAACAAACCTTCACCAGGACCGACTGGATCAGTGCCATCAACAATCACGATATCGATTGATTCTGCTGCAGCTTCACGCATATATTTAATACCGTCGTCAAACATTACTGTAGCGCGAGGATCTTGGTTTGCTTCACATAACTCAGGGAAGTATTTAAGTGACATTTGCGTCACTACTTCATCGATATCGATTTGTGTAACAGACTCAACGCCCGGGTGCTTGAGTACCTCACGTAAAGTGCCGCAGTCACCACCACCAATAATAACTACATTTTTTGGGTTTGGGTGTGCAAGTAGTGCAGGGTGGCTGATCATTTCATGGTAAAAAAAGTTTTCACGGCTAGTTACCATAGTACAACCGTCAATAATCATTAGATTACCGAAGTCTGTTGTCTCGTACATTTCGACTTTTTGAAAAGGCGATTGCTGTTCTTCTAGCTTTTTGTTGATGCGCATAGAAAACGCACTGCCGTCACGTTCACTGATTTCTGTAAACCATTTACTTTGATCTAAATTTGCCATGTCGCTAGTTACACTTTTGAGTTGAGTATGAAAAAGGGGCAATTCTGCCAGTGCTTGGCGTTTTGCTCAATGAAATTTTATCAGTATAGCGAATATATTTTATCTTAGCTTTGGCTTAAAGGTCATTTTTTGTTAGCGTAGAGGGTTATGACGTACTAAAATGCGTGATTCCGCGAAACTTGTTAACTATAGAAGAATTTGCCATGACTTGGGGTTTAGATACAGCACGCTCTACATATAACGTTGCTCATTGGAGCGATGGTTACTTTGATATTAATAGCCAAGGTGAGCTGGTTGCTTTCCCAGATGGCGATCAAACGAAAGCCGCTATTTCATTAACCGAGTTAACGGAACAATTTAAAAAGCAGGGTTTAACGTTACCAGTATTAGTACGCTTTACCGATATCTTGCAAAATCGTGTAGATACTATGACCAGCGCATTTAGTAGCGCGCGCAATGCCCGTGCCTACCAAGGTCAATATACTTGCGTATATCCGATCAAAGTAAATCAGCAGCGTTCAGTAGTAAGTAAGTTATTGGCGCACCCAAGTGGCTTAGTCGGTTTAGAAGCCGGTTCAAAGCCTGAGTTAATGGCGATTTTAGGTGTGGCAAAACAACCGATCACTATTGTTTGTAATGGATACAAAGACAGTGAGTTTTTACGTTTAGCATGTATTGGCCAAGCGATGGGCCATAAAGTTAAAATCGTAGTTGAAAAGCTATCTGAGTTAACAACGTTATTAGCCGAGATTGAAGATCTAGGCATCGAGCCTGCCATTGGTATTCGCATCCGTTTAAACTCAGTGGGTAAAGGGAAGTGGCAAAATACCGGTGGCGAAAAAGGTAAATTTGGCTTAACAGCTGGGCAAGTATTAACGGCCGTTGAAGTACTCAAAAAACACAATAAGTTGCATTTAATGCAAATGGTGCATTTTCATATAGGCTCACAAATTGCCAATATTCGCGATATTCATCGTGCTTTACGTGAATGTTCACGCCACTTTGCAGAATTAAGCCAGCTAGGTGTGCCATTAAATACCGTTGATGTAGGTGGTGGTTTAGGCGTTGATTACGAAGGTTCTGGCTCGCGCAGTGCCTGTTCAATGAACTACACAGTAGAGGAATATGCTCGTAATGTGGTGAATGCGTTTGCTGAAGTGTGCGAACAGCATGACTTAGCGCATCCGGCTATTATTACTGAATCAGGCCGTGCGTTAACTGCTCACCACGCAGTGTTGATCACCGATGTGATTGATGTTGAGCAAGCACCAAATCACAGCAACCCTAGTGCACCTGAGCCAAATAGTGCGTTAGTGTTAGATGAAATGTGGCAATGTTTACAGCGTTTAAACCCGCGTATGGCATTAGAAATTTACCATGATGCAATGCACTTATTTAGTGAAGCGCACGACCAATACGTACATGGTTTAGTAAGTATGTTGGAGTGGGCGAAAATAGAGCAGCTGTATTTTACTATTTTGCATCGCGTGCGAGCGTCATTAAGCAATGCGCGTGCTCACCGTGAAGTACTGGATGATTTAAACGAAAAATTAGCCGACAAATTATTTGTGAATTTTTCATTGTTTCAGTCATTGCCTGATGTCTGGGGGATCCAGCAATTATTCCCGGTAATGCCGATTGAAAACCTTGATAAGCCGTTAACGCAACGCGCTATCATTCAAGATATTACCTGTGACTCAGATGGGCAAATTCGTGAATATGTTGAGGGAGCAGGGATCGAAACAAGCTTACCTATTCCACAATATGTACCTGGGCAACAATACCACATTGCGATGTTTATGGTGGGAGCTTACCAGGAGATTTTAGGTGATCTACATAACTTATTTGGTGATACTGATTCAGTCCATGTAGAGCTCACCGAACAAGGTTATCAACTAACCAATGCGATCAAGGGTGATAGCGTTAAGGATGTATTAAAGTTTGTTGATTATGATAGCGATATTTTCTCGGATAACTTTGCTACCACAGTACAGCAACTCGACATTAGTGACTCTATTAAGCAGCAGTATTTAGCTGAGCTAAATGCGGGCCTTGAAGGGTATACATATTTTGAAGATTAATTGCGATACTCTTGTATTGCATTCTAAATTGCCGAACAGTTTTAATGAAAGGAATTAAGTAGTAATGTCTTGGATCCGTTGTGTTTTTAGTATTTTCTTTTACACCATAAATACACTAATTTGGTTTGTTCCCATTTTTATTTGTGGCCTAATTAAACTTATCCCTATCAAACCGTTACAAAAGTTAATGAGTTGGACAGCTAAGCAGTGCGCCTCTATTTGGGTTACGTTTAATACGTTAAATCAAAAGTTATTAACACCAACCAAACTAAGTGTAACCGGCCTTGAAGAGCTCAAACTAAAAGACTGGTACTTAGTGATTGCCAATCATCAGAGCTGGGTGGACATTTTAGTTTTACAGCGTGTGTTTAATCGTAAAATTCCATTTTTAAACTTCTTTTTGAAAAAAGAATTGATATACGTTCCTGTTCTGGGGCTATGTTGGTGGGCGCTCGACTTCCCTTTTATGACTCGTACCAGCAAAAGCCAATTAAAAAAGAATCCTAAATTACGTGGTAAAGATTTAGAAACAACCCGTAAAGCCTGTGAAAAGTTCAAAGAAATGCCGGTGAGTGTGGTTAACTTCGTTGAAGGTACTCGCTTTACAGCGCAAAAACATTCGCGTCAAAATAGCCCGTTTCCTCATTTACTCAAACCTAAAGCGGGTGGGGTGGCGTTTGTGATGCAAGCTATGGGTGAGCAAATCTCTAAAGTGGTAAATGTCACTATTCAGTATCCTGAGGGCATTCCTACCTTTATGGATTTTGCCAGTGGACGAGTAAAACAAATTAATATTTATGTAGAAGTGATGCCGGTAAGCCAAGAGTTGATAGGTGATTACACGGGAGATTCTGAATTTAGAGTACGTTTTCAATCAGAATTAAATCGCTTATGGCAAGAGAAAGAACAACAGCTTAGCGAGTTTGAGCAAAAACTTAAGTCATAGTTGCAAATGCTAATAGGTAACGGCCCAAATCAGTACTGTTAAGCTTGTATTGGTTTTGGGTTTGTTACAGTGTTAAGCAACAATCAATATAGCTAAAATGACTGTTATTGAGCCTCCCGCAGCAAGGAATTAGAATTATCATGACGACTCCAACTCATTTACAGCAATTTGTGCAGCCTTGGTTTCAGGGTATGCCTGACACAGTATTATTCAGTTCTCTTACAGCCACTGCAATTGGTGTGTTCTCGCTGTTAGTGGTGTATTTATTTACCCGCCGTTTAATGCTACCAGGTATTCAAAAGGTGGTGACTAAACTTTCTCCTGAGCGAATTGGGCTGTTGGCGCCTATGCTGACAAAACTTAACCGTCGTTTTGCCGGAATGTTGTGCTGTGTATTATTCTTAGCAACATTTGATAGTGTTTACCCAGTTACTGAATTTGCTGCTGAAGTGCTGAAGACGATTGGCCAAACTTTATTAATTATTCATGTTGGCTTTATCATCAGCAGCATAGTAAGTATTGCGGGTGGCATTTATAACCAACTAGAGTTTGCTCGCGAAGTGCCGATTCAAGGGCTGATCCAAGTAGTAAAACTTATTACCTTTATGATTTGTGTGATTTTGATTGTCAGTATCGTACTGGAAAAATCGCCAACCTATATTCTGTCAGGCTTCGGGGCAATTGCTGCGGTGACCTTGTTAGTATTCAAAGACACTATATTAGGTTTTGTAGCCAGCATTCAAATTGCAGCAAATCGTTTAGTAACCTATGGTGATTGGATCCAAGTAGATAACTATGGTGCTGACGGCGAAGTAATTGACCTTGGGTTAAATACCGTAAAAGTACGAAACTGGGATAACACTATCACCACTATCCCCACTTATATGCTGGTGGCCGGCTCATTTAAAAACTGGCGTGGTATGCAAGAATCTGGAGGTCGTCGGATCAAGCGCTCACTCAATATAGATATGAATAGCATTCGTTTAGCTGATGACGAGCTGACTAAAACGATTTCTCAAACTATCGCGTTAAAAGAATATATTAAGATGAATACCTTACCTGATCCGGTATCAAATTTAGGGTTATTTCGTCGTTATGCTGAAGGATATTTAAAGCAGCACAGTAAAATAAACACGTCATTGACATTAATGGTGCGGGAGTTACAACCGTTAAATCATGGCTTACCGATAGAGTTTTATTGTTTCAGTGAAGATAAGCGCTGGATATCGTACGAGCATCTGCAAGCAGAGATCATGGATCATCTACTTGCGGTATTACCTATTTTTGACCTACGCGCTTATCAAAGTGTCTCGGGGCAATTTAGTCCTGCAGCAATCACCCCAACCGCTATTAAACCTACCATTAAAGTGGCAAATAATACTGAAGTAGGCCAAGGCTAACAAATACGATTAATAGCCACCAAATAGGTGGCTTTGCTAACCTTAGCCATGCAAAAGCTGCAACAACAATCACAATATGCCAAATGTTGTGAACTGCGGATGTCCAAATTGGTGAATACAATGCAGCCGCTAAAAAACCCACCACAGCGGCATTAAGCGCGGCAATACAGCTGGCAAAGCGGGGGCGTTCGGATAATTGCAGCCAGCTTTTTTGAAATGCTAACATTAATAAAAAACCAGGAGTAAAAATCAGTAAGGTTGCAATCACCGCACCAACAAGCGGCTGCTCGCTATTAAGCTCTGCGCCTAAATAACTAGCAATGGTGAACATTGGCCCAGGCACCGCTTGTGCGCTGGCGTAAGCTGATAAAAATTGCTCAGTGTTTAAACTTGGTAAGCCAGCTTGAAGTATCGGCAATACCACATGACCGCCGCCAAAAACCATAGCCCCAGCTTGATAAAAGGGTGCAAAATCTGCAAATTGAGAACCTAGTGGGACAAAGCTCACTAGCAATAATAGTGCAAATAGAATGAATGCAGGCCAGTTAACTGTGCGCTGCTTAGTTGCTGTTTGATTACTTTGAGATAGATTAAGCAATGGCCATATTGCGCCAATAGCAGCGGCTGCTAATAGAACCAATATTTGACTGCTCAGGCTCGGTAATAAGATCAGCACTAAGGTACTTAACATAGCAAGCGCTTTGAGTACCCAGCTAGTACAAAAGCTTTTTGCCATACTCAGCGTAGCATCGGCCACAATTACTACGGCAAATAGTTTTAAACCGGCAACTATTGCAAAGTAAATAGCATCAAATTGGTGGGCGCTAATCGCTAATAAAGCCATGATCAAAAAGGAAGGTAAGGTAAAGCCAACAAAAGCAGCAATACCGCCTAATACGCCTGCTCGCTCCACACCAATGGCAAAACCCACTTGGCTAGACCCAGGTCCAGGCAGAGCCTGACTAAGACTGATTAGTTGTGCATAACGTTGAGCATTGAGCCATTGCAAGTTATCAACAAAATGACGTTTAAAATAACCTAAATGTGCAGCTGGCCCGCCAAAGCTCATGCAACCAAGTAAAAAAAACTGCTTAAAAATAGCTAGTAACATGAATTCTCTCGTTTCTTATTGCCGTAACAGCTTAGTATGACAAAATTTCGTGACAATTTTATGGTTTTTAATCTTTGTACCTGTCTACAATGTAAAAAAGGCTTTGTTAAAGTTAAGTAGTTATGCGATTTATTGTTTATATTTTTATAATTTTTGCCTTTATAAACTATGCCTATGCTGCAAATGAACCTAATGCGGCTGTGCAAAAAATATCGTTAGCCGTGGATCATGCACCACCGTATAGCCAAATTAATCAAAATGGTGAAGTATCAGGCGCGATTGTTGATATTTTTCGGGAGATGAAAAAGCAACTTCCTTTTAAGTTAGAGCTGGTTGGTTGCCCATTTTCACGCTGTGTAAGAATGTTAGAGCAAGGCGAAGTTAATGCGATGGGAGGTTTGATCCTCACACCTATGCGTCAGCAAGTAATGCAATTTGTAACCCCACCTTATATGGTTTTAACCTCGTCATTTGTATTTTATGCACGCGAAGATAGCCAATTACAAATCAACAACTATGACGATTTATATGGTAAAAAAATTGCGATTATGCGAGGTGCCGTACATTTTAAACGTTTTGATGAAGACGATGAACTGACTAAAATAGCTGTTTTAACAGAAAGCACAGCTATTAACCTATTATTGAAAGGGCGTGCAGATTTAGTTATTGCCGTTGAAGATACCGCGGATCATGCTATGAGTGTGCTGAATCAGCCAGCCAATAAACTAGTTAAAATGCGGTATCGTTTTAATGACATAATCTATGGTTATCTCGCTTTAAGTAAACAGTTTTCAGTAACCCCATTAGCGCAGCGGGTTGATGCGCTAATGAAAACAATGGCTGCCACTGGTCAGCTAAATACATTAATTGCTCCCTATGAACTTCCTCCTCTTAACGAGCAAGCGCTGAGCTTTTAACATCTTCTTCATATTTCGTTCATTACAATGTTTGCATACTAGCTGTTAATGAAAGAATTAATAACCAAGGAAATACCATGACTTTAACCAAACCATTACTAACAGCGACTATTGTTGGATTATTATTAACGGGTTGTGAGACCACCAACACAGGAATGGGAGCTGGTATTGGTGCAGCTACAGGCGCAGTACTTGGTAAGGCAACCGGAGATCATGATGATAAACGTATCTTCATTGGTGCCGCTATTGGCGCGCTAGCCGGCGCTGCGGTTGGTGACTATATGGATAAACAAGAAGCGGCTTTTCGTGATGAGTTAGCCGGCTCCGGTGTTGAAGTTGTGCGTGAAGGCGATAACTTACGTTTAGTGATGCCAGCTAATATAACTTTTGCCACCGATCAATCGTATATTTCATCAGGCTTTCATAACACCCTTGATGCTATTGCTAAAGTGATGAATAAGTACGAAAAAACTTATTTAAGTATTGAAGGCCATACCGATAGCACAGGTAAAGATAGCTACAACATGACGTTATCGCAACAGCGTGCGCAGAGTGTGAAAGGTTACTTAGTGAATCAGCAAATTCTAGCTGGGCGTATTAGTACACGTGGTTACGGCGAAACTCGCCCAATTGCCAGCAATGACAGCGCCAACGGCCGCGCGCAAAACCGCCGCGTGGAAGTTCAAATTGTACCAAATACTAAAGGTTAATGTTTTATCTCAATCATTTGCTACCTAAGCAAATGATTGAGATTATTTACCGCTTACCGCTTACCGCTTACCGCTTACC
>NZ_JACJEZ010000042.1:0-46693 GCF_014164365.1 Pseudoalteromonas sp. SG43-6 | reverse complement strand
CAATTGAGACTCTAAATTTTTTGCCTTGCTTAGCTATCTAAAAGAAAGTTAAGCTCGGCTGTTAGAACTCAATCTGTACGAGTGCCCACACAGATGATTGCTTTATATTGTTAAAGAACGTTGCGATTAAAGTTAAACTTTATCTCGCTAGGGCTGCGCATATTACGCTTTCCTATTTTTTTGTCAACACTTAATTTTAAACTTTATTAAAAATCTAAACTTAAGTTTTACTCGACTAACTGATTAACTCTTGCCTCGCTAAGCGTTGCTGTCTGCCGTCTCAGTGGGGTCGCATTATAGGGAGATCCAAAAACAGATCAACCTTTTTTTGAAGAAAACTTAAAATAAAACACTGTTCGCTGAGTATTTAAGCTAAACGCTCAAAAACAACACTAAACTAGACTGTTTTTAACTATATAAGTGCAAGTTAAATGAAGAAACCCAGATTCAATCTTTAATCGAAAAAACGATCCACTACTGAAATGATCAATATTTTGATCAAATGACCTAAGTTTATAATCTTTACCTATGTATATTGTTAATAACTTATGAGGGTCAAACACTGACAGTCGCAGTTATCACGCATTTAAATCATAGGTAAAAGTAGACTCTATAGATTTATACAGCTACATATTCAGTAGCAAGATAACTTTCAAAGCTATAAATGTTATTACCGACCATGAAATTTAAATTAACAAGCTAGTTGAATAACAAATGGTTATTAAGGGAAGTAGATTCTAGTGACGCTTAGTGGGCTTACAAAGATGTTGGTTTGATAATGGTATAGTTGAAATGTTGCGCTATATACAGGGATACTGATAGCGATATTATTTTTTGCCAAATTTTAGATATTAAAAAGCCGAGCTTATGCTCGGCTTTTTGGTGTCTTTAAGACTTACTCAGCAGACTGCGCGTCTTCTTGAACTTCTTCGTTCGCAGATGTGCGACCTACTAGTTCAATATAAGCCATTGGTGCATTGTCACCAGCACGGAAGCCACACTTAATAATACGAGTGTAACCACCTGGACGGTCTGTATTGCGAGGACCGATTTCACTGAACAACTTACCAACTACTTCTTTATCACGCGTGCGAGCAAACGCTAAACGGCGATTTGCTACACTGTCAGTCTTAGCCAGTGTGATTAAAGGTTCAATTACACGACGTAACTCTTTCGCTTTTGGCAAAGTAGTTTTGATGATTTCATGTTTCACCAAAGAACCTGCCATATTGCTGAACATCGCTTTACGATGGCTGCTGTTACGGTTTAATTGACGACCACTCTTACGATGGCGCATGACCCTATCCTTCTAACTAAACTAATATAGTGATTTAGATTATTCAGCTAGGCTTGCAGGTGGCCAATTTTCTAGGCGCATACCTAGAGATAGACCACGTGAAGCTAGCACGTCTTTAATTTCAGTCAGAGACTTCTTGCCTAAGTTAGGCGTTTTAAGAAGCTCGACTTCTGTGCGCTGAACTAAATCACCGATATATTGAATTTGCTCGGCTTTCAAACAGTTTGCTGAACGCACTGTTAGTTCAAGATCATCAACTGGACGAAGTAGAATAGGATCGAATTCTGGCTTCTCTTCTTTCTCTTCTGGCTCAGTAACATCACGTAAGTCTACGAATGCTTCTAGCTGCTCAGCTAAGATAGTCGACGCACGGCGGATCGCTTCTTCTGGATCTATAGTGCCGTTTGTTTCCATATCAATGATTAACTTGTCTAAGTCTGTACGTTGTTCAACACGTGCTGATTCAACCGAGTACGCAATACGTTCAACTGGGCTAAATGATGCATCAAGCAACAATCTACCAATTGGACGCTCATCGTCATCAGAGGATAAACGGCTAGATGCCGGCACATACCCACGACCACGTTCAACACGAATTCGCATGCTGATCGCACTATTATCTGCCGTTAAATGACAAATAATATGATCTGGGTTGGCAATGGTTACATCGCCGTCGTGCTGAATATCAGCCGCAGTCACAGGGCCTACACCAGACTTAGTCAGGGTAAGAAAAACTTCATCTTTACCTTCCAAAGTAACTGCTAGACCTTTAAGATTTAACAGAATTTCAATGATGTCTTCTTGTACGCCTTCTTTCGCGCTGTATTCGTGCAACACACCGTCGATTTCAACTTCGGTTACTGCACATCCTGGCATTGACGAAAGAAGTATACGGCGTAAGGCATTCCCAAGAGTATGACCGAAGCCACGCTCTAATGGCTCTAAAACTACTTTAGAACGAGTTGGGTTAATAGCGTCGATATCGACTAACCTTGGTTTTAGAAATTCTGTAACAGAACCCTGCATTTTATCCTCTCTTAACTCTTAACTTTACTTAGAGTAAAGTTCGACGATTAGTTGTTCATTGATGTCCGCAGACAGGTCTGAACGCTCTGGTAGGCGTTTGAAATTACCTTCCATTTTCTTACCGTCAACTTCAACCCAAGTCGGTTTTTCACGTTGCTCGGCTAGTTCTAGAGCAGCGATGATACGAGCTTGTGTCTTAGACTTTTCACGGATAACTACTACATCTTCTGGAGTAATTACGAATGAAGGAATGTTCACTACACGACCATTAACTAAAACCGCTTTGTGGCTTACTAACTGACGTGCTTCAGCACGTGTGCTTGCAAAACCCATGCGGTATACAACATTGTCTAAACGTTGCTCTAAAAGCTGTAACAAGTTTTCACCTGTGTTGCCCTTAAGGCGAGCAGCTTCTTTGTAGTAGTTACGGAATTGCTTTTCTAATACACCGTAGATACGACGTACTTTTTGCTTTTCACGTAATTGTAAACCGTAATCAGATAAGCGACCTTTACGAGCGCCGTGCTGACCAGGTGCAGTCTCAAGTTTACACTTAGAGTCGATAGCTCTTACGCCGCTCTTAAGGAACAGGTCAGTACCTTCACGACGACTCAGCTTGAGCTTAGGGCCCAAATATCTTGCCATGTTATTTCTCCTAACCTATTGTTAAACGCGACGTTTCTTCGGTGGACGACAACCATTGTGTGGTATTGGCGTCACGTCAGTAATGTTGGTGATACGGTAACCAGCAGCATTCAAAGCACGTACAGCAGATTCACGACCTGGACCTGGACCTTTGATGAAAACTTCTAGATTTTTTAAACCGTATTCTTGAGCAGCAGTACCTGCACGCTCTGCAGCAACCTGAGCAGCGAATGGTGTAGATTTACGTGAACCACGGAAACCTGAACCACCGGCAGTAGCCCATGATAGTGCATTACCTTGACGGTCGGTAATTGTAACAATAGTGTTGTTGAAAGAAGCATGAACATGAGCCATACCATCAGCAACTTGCTTTTTAACCTTTTTACGACGAATTGGTGTCTTAGCCATAATACTATCCCCTTATCGCTTAATAGGCTTACGAGGACCCTTACGGGTACGCGCGTTAGTCTTTGTTCTTTGACCACGTAGTGGTAAAGAGCGACGGTGACGTAGGCCACGGTAACAACCAAGGTCCATAAGGCGCTTGATATTCAAAGTAACTTCACGACGAAGATCACCTTCTACAGTGTACTTGCCAACTGCTTCACGCAATACGTCAAGTGTTTCGTCTGAAAGTTCACCGATTTTTGTGGTTTCGGCGATACCAGTCGCTACTAAGATAGCCTTAGAGCGAGTCTTACCTATGCCATAAATAGCTGTTAAACCAATAACTGCATGTTTATGATCAGGGACGTTAATGCCAGCGATACGGGCCACTAACACATCTCCTATATTTGAATTCGGTTATCATCTGTTTGAAGAGCCCGTAAGGATACTCAAACGAAGACCAAATCACAACTGAAAACACAGGCCGAGAAACCTCAGCCTGCACGACTTATAAATTAACCTTGCCTTTGCTTATGCTTAGGCTCACTGCAAATTACACGTACAACACCGGCACGTTTAATAACTTTACAGTTACGGCATATTTTCTTAACGGAAGCACGTACTTTCATTGCTCAACTCCGTAAACTGACCTTATCGACCGTAGCCTTTAAGGTTCGCTTTTTTCAGCACAGAATCATATTGATGAGACATCATATGAGTCTGTACTTGTGCCATAAAGTCCATGATCACAACAACGATAATCAAAATTGATGTACCGCCGAAGTAGAATGGCGTTTGCCATGCCATGGTCATGAATTCGGGCACCAGACAGATAAAGGTTATATACAAAGCACCTGCCAATGTCAGGCGTGTCATCACTTTATCAATGTATTTCGATGTCTGCTCGCCTGGACGAATACCTGGGATAAATGCGCCAGATTTTTTCAGGTTATCTGCTGTTTCACGTGGGTTAAAAACCAACGCTGTGTAGAAAAAGCAGAAGAAGATAATAGCCGCAGCTAAAACTATTGCATACAAAGGCTGACCTGGAGTCAACGTTGTAGCAATCGCTTGTAGCACATCAGCGACACGACCTTCACCCTGGCCGAACCAGCTGGCAATAGTACCAGGGAACAGAATTATACTGCTAGCAAAGATTGGTGGAATAACACCCGCCATGTTTACTTTTAGTGGTAAATGCGTGCTTTGGGCAGCAAATACTTGACGACCTTGTTGGCGCTTTGCGTAGTTAACGACGATACGACGTTGTCCACGTTCAAAGAACACTACAAGATAAGTAACAGCGAATACGATTACCGCAATCAATAACAGTGCTAAAACATGTAAATCACCTTGGCGCGCCATTTCGGCTGTCGAACCAATAGCAGACGGCAGGTTAGCTACAATACCAACAAATATTAGAACTGAGATACCGTTACCGATACCACGTTCAGTTATTTGCTCGCCCAACCACATCAGGAACATAGTACCAGTTACTAAACTCACCACTGCGGTGAAGTAGAAACCGAGACCTGGGTTAACAACTAACCCGTCCATCATACCCGGTAAGCTTGTCGCAATACCGATCGATTGGATAGTAGCAAGCAAGAGCGTGCCGTAGCGTGTGTACTGGCTAATTTTCTTACGACCTTGTTCACCTTCTTTCTTAAGCTCTATAAACGGAGGATACATATGCGTTAATAGTTGCGTAATAATTGAAGCTGTGATGTAAGGCATTATACCCAGTGCTAACACCGAAGCGCGCTCAAGCGCACCACCGCTGAACATGTTGAACATTTCAACAATGGTGCCCTTTTGTTGCTCGAAGAAATCGGCAAGTACAGCGGCGTCAATCCCAGGGATTGGCACAAATGAACCTAGACGGTAAATAATGATAGCGCCCAATACGAATAGTAATCGACGTTTCAATTCCGAAAGCCCACTTTGTGCACTTTGTGTATCTTGACCTGGTTTAGCCATTAGTACTTCCTTAGTCTTCTACCTTGCCTCCGGCGGCTTCGATAGCTTCGCGAGCACCTTTAGAGGCTTTAAGGCCTTTAACGGTAACAGCGCGTGAAACTTCGCCAGATTTAACAACTTTAACGAACAGAACGTTCTTTTTAACTAGACCAGCTGCCTGTAGCGTACCTAGGTCTACCACATCGCCTTCAACTTTAGCGATCTCGTATAGGTTTATTTCTGCAGATACTAAAGATTTGCGAGAAGTGAAACCAAACTTAGGTAGACGACGTTGCATAGGCATTTGACCGCCTTCAAAACCAACGCGTACTTTACCGCCAGAACGTGACTTTTGACCTTTGTGACCACGGCCACCAGTCTTACCTAGACCAGAACCGATACCACGACCAACACGTTTACCAGCAGATTTAGAACCTGCAGCAGGAGAAAGTGTATTCAAATGCATTCGAATTACCCCTCAACCTTAACCATGTATGAAACTTGGTTGATCATACCACGTACACATGCTGTGTCTTCTAACTCAACAGTGTGATTGATACGACGTAAACCAAGACCGCGTAATGTAGCTTTATGTTTCGGTAAACGACCGATAGAGCTCTTTACTTGTGTTACTTTTACAGTTTTATTAGCCATGGTTTACCCCAGAATCTCGTCTACTCGAAGACCACGTTTTGCAGCGATCGACTGAGGAGAATTCATATTCTCAAGAGCTGAGATCGTTGCACGTACAACGTTGATCGGGTTAGTAGAACCGTAACATTTAGAAAGTACGTTCTGCACACCAGTAACTTCTAGTACTGCACGCATAGCACCACCTGCGATGATACCAGTACCTTCAGATGCTGGTTTCATAAACACAAGAGAGCCAGCATGACGTCCTTTAACAGGATGCTGTAATGTGTTGCCATTTAGGTCTACGTTGATCATGTTACGACGTGCTTTTTCCATTGCTTTTTGAATAGCAGCTGGAACTTCACGTGCTTTACCATAACCGAAACCTACTTTACCTGCGCCGTCACCAACTACAGTTAGTGCAGTGAAGCTAAAGATACGACCACCTTTAACTACTTTAGACACACGGTTCACCGCGATTAGCTTTTCAGCTAGATCAGGCTGTTGTTGCTTTGCTTCTACGTTAGCCATTGTCTACTCCTAGAATTGCAAACCGGCTTCACGCGCAGCATCTGCTAGCGCCTTCACACGGCCGTGATATTTAAAGCCACTGCGATCAAAAGCAATCTTTTCGATGCCTTTGTCAGCCGCACGTTCAGCAACCGCTTTACCAACTGCTTGCGCAGCTGCAACGTTGCCTGTGCCTTTAACTGTTTCGCTAATAGCTTTCTCAACAGTAGAAGCAGCAGCCAGTACATTACCCTCAGCGTTTACAACTTGAGCGTAAATGTGACGTGGCGTGCGGTGGATAACAAGACGCGTTGTGCCTTGTTCAATATAATTTCTACGAGTGCGTTTAGCACGACGTAGACGAGCTGTTTTTTTATCCATCGTCTTACCTTACTTCTTCTTAGCCTCTTTACGGCGTACATTCTCATCTGAATAACGAACACCTTTACCTTTATAAGGCTCAGGTTTACGGTATGCACGAATGTTAGCAGCTGTTTGACCAACTAACTGCTTATCTACGCCCTTAACTAGAACTTCTGTTTGGCTTGGAGTTTCAATCGTAATTCCTTCAGGAACTGCGAAATTAACTGGGTGTGAGAAACCAAGAGTTAAATCTAATGTTTTACCCTTAGCTGCAGCACGGTAACCAACGCCTACTAACTGAAGTTTCTTCTCGTAACCTTCATGCGTACCAACAATCATATTGTTGATTAGAGCGCGAGCAGTACCTGCTTGTGCCCATGCATTGGCTACGCCTTCACGAGGTAAAGTTGTAATAACGTTGTCGTTAAGTTGTACTTCAACTGCAGAGTTGATAGTACGCGTTAATTCGCCGTTTTTGCCTTTAACTGTGATGTCCTGGCCTTTTAATGTAACTTCTACACCGGCAGGAACATTAATTGGTGCCTTTGCTATGCGAGACATAGTTCCCCTCCGATTAAGCTACAAAACCAATGATTTCACCACCAACACCAGCACTACGTGCGGCGCGGTCTGTCATTAGGCCTTTAGAAGTTGATACGATAGCGATACCTAGACCACCCATTACCTTTGGTAATTCGTCACGTCTCTTATAGATACGCAAACCAGGGCGGCTAACACGCTGGATATTTTCAATAACAGCTTTGCCTTCGAAGTATTTCAACTCGATAGAAAGCTCAGGTTTAACATCACCGCTGATTGTGAAATCAACGATATAACCTTCATCTTTTAATACTTTAGCTAATGCTACTTTCAGCTTTGAATTAGGCATCGTTACAGATACTTTTTTCGCTGACTGACCGTTACGAATTCGTGTAAACAAATCCGCGATAGGATCTTGCAAGCTCATAGTCTTACTCCCGTGATTCTATTACCAGCTAGCCTTTTTAAGGCCAGGAATTTCACCGCGCATAGCTGCTTCGCGAACTTTGATACGGCTCATGCCGAATTTGCGAAGGTAACCATGTGGGCGGCCCGTAATGTTACAACGATTACGTTGACGTGCAGGGCTAGAATCACGTGGTAAAGCTTGTAGCTTAAGTACCGCGTCCCAACGATCATCGTCAGATGTTTTCACATCACTGATGATAGCTTTTAGTGCTGCGCGCTTTTCAGCGAACTGAGCAACTAATTTCGTGCGCTTTGCTTCGCGCGCTTTCATAGAATTCTTTGCCATAACCCTACCCTTATTTCTTGAATGGGAAGTTAAACGCTTCTAACAACGCACGGCCTTCCTCATCTGTTTTCGCAGATGTAGTGATTGTGATATCCATACCGCGTACGCGGTCTACTTTATCATAATCAATTTCTGGGAAGATGATTTGTTCACGTACGCCCATGCTGTAGTTACCACGTCCATCAAAAGACTTAGCACTTACACCACGGAAGTCACGGATACGTGGGATAGCGATTGAAACCAAACGCTCAAAAAAGTCCCACATACGCTCGCCGCGTAGGGTTACTTTACAACCAATTGGGTAGCCTTCACGTACTTTAAAGCCAGCAACAGATTTGCGTGCTTTAGTAATGAGTGGCTTCTGACCAGCGATTGCTTCTAGATCCGCAACAGCGTTGTCTAGAATTTTCTTGTCAGCTAGGGCTTCGCCCACGCCCATATTCAATGTGATCTTTTCGATCTGAGGGACTTGCATGACAGAGCTGAAACCAAACTTCTCTTGAAGTTCAGCAACTACTTTGTCTTTATATACTTCATGCAGTTTCGCCATCATTCTACTCCAACTATTAGATAGTTTTACCAGTAGATTTAAAGATACGTAATTTCTTACCATCTTCAATCTTGAAACCTACACGATCTGCTTTACTCGTTTCCGAGTTGAAGATCGCAACGTTTGATACGTCAATAGACGCTTCTTTCTCAACAATACCACCTGGCTGGTTCAATTGTGGAACCGGCTTTTGGTGCTTCTTGATTAAGTTAATGCCTTCGACAAATACTCGACCAGACTCGGTAACAACTGAAAGCACTTTGCCGCGCTTACCTTTGTCTTTACCTGCTAGAACGATTACTTCGTCATCACGACGGATTTTTGCTGCCATGATTGACTCCTTACAGTACTTCTGGGGCTAGTGAAACGATTTTCATGAACTTATCATTACGAAGTTCGCGAGTCACAGGGCCGAAAATACGTGTACCAATTGGCTGCAAGTTATCATTTAAGATAACAGCCGCATTGCTGTCAAAACGGATCAAAGAACCATCTGGACGACGAACGCCTTTCTTAGTACGCACAACTACCGCGTTTTTAACATCACCTTTCTTCACTTTACCGCGAGGAATCGCTTCTTTAACAGAAACTTTAATGATGTCACCAATCGCTGCATAACGACGGTGCGAACCGCCTAAGACTTTAATACACTGCACTTTGCGAGCGCCGCTGTTATCAGCAACTTCCAGCTGAGTTTGCATTTGGATCATGTTAATGACCTCCGGTGTAGTTATTACAACTGTCTTAAATTTGTTTAAAATCAAGACATTTAGGTTAAAAACCACTCAAAAAACAATCTAGTTGTCTCCCAAGGGCGGGCAATTGTATCAGCATTGCGGGGGTAGTGGTAGGTTATTTTTTAATTAATTTAGAATAACGAGGATGGTTGTTTTGTCGATGAAACATATTTTGCTATTTTAGCATTGATTATAAAACAATCAGGGCAATTTTATGCCCTGATTGTTTTATCACCGAATAAAATCGGCATTATTTGCCAAACAAACCTTTTAACTTATCTTTAATTTTATCTTTCGCTTTTTCTTTTACTTCATCTTCTGCCGCTTTGCTTACATCTAAGCTGATGCCAACATCATGAAATGGTCCTTTGATTCGTACTGGAATTTTAAAGCCGGTACTATCATCTTTGGTCCCCTGCCCTTCGAGTGAATCGACTATGCCTGTCACTAAGCGGTAGTTAACTGTCGTTGCGGGTAGATTAACATCCCCTTCACCACTAATACGTACTAATGGACTTAACAAACTCAGATCTGTGTTTTTACCTACGCCATTGGTAAAGTTAAAGCTACCCGTTAGCGCAGAGAAGTCAGTTTGCTGGGAATTATCAAAGCCAGTATCTAGCCCTTCGGATATTGCACCAAAGTTACCCTTAATTAGCTCTTTGCCTTTGCGAACCATTTCAGCAATGTTGGCGCCTTTTACTGCACCATCGGCAAATTCAAATGCTAGTTTACCCTGTAGGGCACTCATAAAGTCTTTTTGGCTCTGACCTGATGTTGCTAAGTCCCAATTGAGTGAGCCTTTGCCCATTAGCTTATCGAAGCCAGCGGCATCTGTCAGCAATGGTTGTGCGTCTATTTTATCTAACGAGAAGTTGGTGCTGATTTTGTAAGGAGCTTGTTTCGCATTAACTGTTACAGTGCCTTTACCATTACCTTCGTAGGCGGCAAACTTATCTAGGCTAATTTTCGCTACGCCTTTGTTAAGGTTTACAGTGAATTGATTAGCGCCAAGTTTGATTTCATTTGCTTTTAAGCCACTTGAACGGATCACCACATTCGCATCTAAGGCATTTAAGCCACTTAAATCCATTTTTGTGTCATCCCATACAATTGGTTTGGCTGGCTCGTCACTTTTAGGTTCTGGTTTCTCTGCTGGCGCTACCACCTCAGGTAAGTAAGGATTTAAGTCCAGCATACCTAAATCGATGTCAGCATTAACGGCTAAACGCTTACCTAAATTAAGCTCGCTTTTTCCTTTGATCTCTAATGCATCAAGAGTGGCGACTAATTCAGCTAGGTTGAACTTATCACCTTGCATACGCATTTTGCCGCTAACACTAAATGCATTAAAGGCGCTTTCTTTAGCGTTCAGCTCGACTCCCTGCCATTTAGCAATGTCTTTTACTGAATCACCACTGAGCGCTAATTGACCTTGAATCTCTTTACCTTGACCGGCTATTAAGCCTTTAAACTCAACATCAACTAACTTTGAAGTGACATCAGTTGTCACATTAAATGTATCACCTGCTATTGCTTTAGCTGGGTTATCAACTGTTACATCAAGCTCAAAGCGCTCTTGCATATAAGTGATCCCACCTTTGACTTCGAGTGATTTATGCAGTGAAGGCAGTAAGATAGCCAATTCTAAATCGCTAATTTGCTGTTTAGCTCCCGTTTGACCATCTAAATAAGTAAACGACCCACCATATATAGCTACTTCACCTAATTGAATATCAAATTTTTCAGGTAGTTTGACTGCCTCACCTGCTTGAGTTTGCTGCTCAGATTTCGTAGCTACTGCATCAAATAACTGCCAGTTAGCTTTACCATTTTTATCTGTTTCAAGCAGAATATTGGGTTCATTGATCACAAACTTTTCTAGTTTAAGTTCACCACCAAATAGCGAAAACCAAGGAATATGAACTGCAAGTTGCTGCATGCTTGCCATATCTGCACGTGAGCCAGTTTTCATATTGGCAAAATGCACATCTTCAAGTTCAAGCTTCAAAGAAGGAAAAACGGATAATGTTTTATCGCCTTTAATAGTTAAAGTACGCCCAGTGGTTTGCTCAACCTGCTCAGAGACTTTATTAAAAATGGCATCGGTTGGAATTAAAAACGGTGCAGCAATAATTAAAGCAACAAGCAATAATAATATGACACCAATAACTTTAAATAAGGTCTTCATGATGGTCCTTTCAAATGTGCAAATAATGTTCTTATCATAGCGGGAGTTAGCATTAAAATCATTGTGCAACGAAGAAAAATGCAATTTCCTGCATTCTACAGTGAATATATGAATTGTTACTGAAACATTTTGATACCTTTAGCTGCAAAACCATATAGCTGAATTTCGCAAAGCCGCGGGGCTTTCACAGCAAGAGCTAGCCGATGCTAGCGCCGTTTCACGCAAAACAATCAGCACGGTCGAAACATCACGCTTTACACCTTCAGTGATCATTGCATTGAAGATAGCTCGGCAGTTTGAAACTACTGTAGAGCAGTTATTTTCACTTGAATAAGCAGATTAAACCCTTTAAATGCAATCTTGTGCAGATTTAACTTATCAAGATTGCATCCCCTGTATTCTTCGGTATGATGCACAGCCCTGTTGTTTTAAGACGTTTTGCGCTAAAATTAAACAACTGAAAAATGTATTTAACCGGAGTACCATCAGGCATGAAAAAATTGCTCATTTCACCTTCACAAATGGCATTAGGCGAACAAGAAGGCCATATTTATCAAAATATTCTAAAGCAGGCTTCTGAAATCAGCTTAAACCTGATGGCGGTGAAAATAGAAAATCATCCTGAAGACTTCTTAGGTTGGTGCTATGAACTACTTAATGCTAGCCGTGACCGTATTAATCATGATTTACTCGAAACCAATCAATTACCAATTTTAAAAAAGCTTAATGACTTATTAGTTTCAGCAATTAGCTTCTTACAATTGAAAACATTACGCGTAGCGCCTTGGCCTGTAGTTAGTGTATTTATAGAGCAGCATAAAGATGTGTTAGCCCTTGATGAACAGTTACGCCTTGCCAACTATATAGCTGGTATTCGCGAGCAATCACTGAAAGAGATGATCCCTGAAGATTTATTAGCATTTAGTGGTAAACATACTTCTGCACTGGATCCAAGTAGTTATAATTTTGATGTCGAATGGTTTAGCTCTACTAAAAGCGCCAAAGCTTTTCATCAAATGCTTGCCGACCTGCCGGCATTATTTGATGAAGCATTAGCACATATACCTTTAGAAGGTGAAGTAACTGAAGCTGATTACCAAGAATTTGTGGTCAAATATTTAAAAGCCTTTACTGATAGCAATGAAAAGCCAACGCTTGCACCGGCAACTCGTCTATTAGCAATGCGCCGCCCAGATGTTTTTACACCAATTAATAACACCCGTTTAGATGCACTTTGTTCAGCATTGGCTATTACTAAATTAAATAATCGTGACTTTGCGCGTTATTGGCAGGATATTGTCCAAGCAGTTCATGGTATGTCTTGGTTTAAAATGGCAAGTGGTGACAGCGAGCTGGATCAACAACTTGTTGCAATCAAAGCATTAATTCCGTGCTTTTTCTATCATGCAGACAAAAACACGCCTGAAAACTCTAACTACATCAAGTTATTGAGCAAGCCAAAGCGTACAACTACCACTGGCACTAGAAAAGTGCGTCGTGGTAAAGAGTCTGCTGAAATACTTGTTGATCGCGCACTTGCTGCTGACGATATGCCTGAGCATATTCGCGCAAAGCGTGATTCAATTATCAGCGAAGTACAAAAAGGCCGTGGCGTGAACGAAACAATCAGCCTAATGCGTACTATTTTTGGTTAAACCACAGTAAAAAATACAAAAACCCGCTGCAACTGAGTTGTGCATGCGGGTTTTTTTACGCACCAATAAAGTGCGCAAGCTTCGTAAAAAACAATCTCCTCCTTTCACTATAAATATTTATACCTTTGTTTATAAAGTAATTTAAATATAAATTATTGCTTTTCATTTAACTTGGCACAAGCAGTGCTATTACCCTAGTAGACAACTAAAAATAGGATCCGCAATTATAGACTGCAATCTAATTAATAATTGCGAGCCAAAAAATCAGCATAACAACAGGATACCAAACATGTTAAAACTAAAATCAGCAATTGCGATCAGCACACTTGTACTCATGGGTGCAACATCTACAGCAGCATATGCAGAAGTAACAGCCAATGCCGCAGCAACTTCAAACTACTTATGGCGTGGTCAAGAACAAACCGGTGGTGATGCTGCAATTTCAGGTGGTATTGATTATGCCAACGAATCAGGTTTTTATGCTGGTACTTGGGCTTCAAATGCAAGCTGGGCCGATGAAATGACCTACGAGCTTGATCTCTATGCTGGTTTTGGTGGCGATATTAATGAAAATATGAGCTATGACGTTGGCTACATCTATTACGCTTACCCTGATGCAGCTTCTGGCGCAGACGCTGATTTTTCTGAAATTTACGGTAGCATCAGTATGGGTGGCTTTAGCTTTGGCGCATCAGTTCTTGCAACTTCAGCCGCAAGCGGTGATGGCACAGACTTTGGTGATTCGTTATACCTGACTGCAGATTACGGTTTCGCAGTTGGTACTAATGGCACTGAAATGGCCTTACACTTAGGCCACTACTCTGGTGATTTTATTGGTGATGACGATATCATCGATTACGGTGTATCTATCTCTAAAGATGGCTTCACTTTTGGTCTATCAGATACCGATATGGATGACAGTGATATTAAGGCTTACGTTGCTTTTTCAATGGACTTTAGCCTATAAAAAGAATGTGTTACTTGCTGCAACACTAAGGGCCGTAAGGCCCTTTCTCGATCTTGGTAAGCGGTAAGCGGCTAAGTTCATATTTTATATCAAGACTTACCCTCAACTCAGACTGCTTATAGCTTAAAACTTACAACTCCTATGGCACACTGTGCCCTGTTGAACCTTGCCAAATACGATACCATTGTTCACGACTGAGTTTTAACTGCTTAGCGGCAACAGCCGATTTAACACGCTCAATGTTGCCAGTACCCAGTACCACTGATGGGGAACTTGGGTGCATTAATAACCACGCGTAAACCACTTGATCAATAGAACTTGCACCAATTTCGCTGCCGACTTGCTCAAGTACTTGACGCAGGCGAATCGCTTTTTCATCATTTTCTGCAAAAATGCGACCGCCAGCCAAAGGTGACCAACACATAGGTTTAATATCAAGTAACTGACATTGGTCTAAACTACCATCATCAAGTGCTTGCATTTCATACGGTGAAAATTCAATTTGATTGGTCACCAATTCAAAATCAAGACGCGACTGCAATAAACTTAGTTGTGATGGCGTAAAGTTTGATACACCAAAATCGAGTACATCACCATTTTGCTTAAGAGTAGTGAATGCCTCAGCTACTTCGTCTGCATTCATCAAATAATCAGGGCGATGAATAAGTAATGCATCTAATCTATCGGTATTAAAATGCTTTAACGATTGCTGTGCTGAGCTAATAATATGTGCGGCACTCGAATCGTAATGATTAGCTTGGCCTGCTAACCCTAAGCTTGCAAAAGCAGGTTTGATACCACACTTAGTAATAATTTTGATCTCATCACGAATACTTGGCTTTAAAGCTAAAGCTTTACCAAACTCTGCCTCACAACCATATCCACCGTAAATGTCAGCGTGATCGGTGTGCCTTACACCGGCTTCAATTGTTTGCTCAAGAAAAGTTAAACACTGTTGTGGAGTAATTTGCCAATCTAATAATCGCCAAAACCCAAGTACTAGTTCGTCAATAGCGCGATCTGAGCTGTTCATAATTCCACCTTTATTTTTGTAAAAAATATTGTCCCGGCAAGTTCAATGCAAGTACCAAAACAGTATCCCTATCAGATAATTAATAAGCCATGATAATTTAATTGACCTTATTGATGTATTATTCTACATAATAAATAAGGTATTAATAGCTGAAAGTTATACCAGCACATGCATTAGCACATCAGTTTTATTCAGAGCTTTACCTTTTTTTGATGGCACAGGTAACGTAATAAACTTTTTGGATTAAATGAGGCTACAGATGAAAGACTTAACCCACACTATATACAGGCTGATGGCTTGCCTTTTACTCACGGTTAGTCAGTTGAGCTTTGCAGCAACCACTGAACAAGAAGTCACTCATTTGCTCAGCTTTATCGCGCAAAGCAACGCGACTTTCATTCGTAACGGTGATCAACACACCAGCACCGAAGCCGCTGATCATCTTGCTATGAAATACCGCAAAGGCAAACGCTACGCTAAAACCGCTGATGAGTTTATTGAAAATCTTGCCAGTAAAAGCTCATGGAGTGGCAAACCTTATACCGTTATTCTCAAAGATGGTACAAAAATAATCAGTAAAAAATGGCTTACAAACGAGTTAGCTCATTTTAGAACCACAGAAAAGCCGCAATAAGTGCGGCTTGGTTTCACTCTTAGGAGGGGTGATTTAAATTCTGAAATACAAACGATTCTTGAGCTGATATTTGTGAGTTCAAGAAATTGCTTAACTTTCATATTATTCATTTAATGAAGTATCATATGCAAACATAGCTGAACATTTTGTGAACACAACCTTAAAATAATAATCAAATAAAAATAAAATAGCAAAGTTGTAAACTAGATAGTACTTGCACCTGATTTTGCCACGAATGCTAAAACGAAACACAAAAAATAATCACCGATTTTAACTAAAAGTGAAAGCCACACAACAGCACAGTAATCAAATAGTAGCTCTGTAAGTGATACTAGCATTATCACTATAATTTCGTCATGCTGGATAGTAATAACATTTTGGCTTGTCTAATTTCAGCGCGCAAACAGCTGCATAGTTGTTTGATGTTAAAGCGAATAATAAACCCAATTAATACACTCAGCTATGCATATCTGCAGCGCCTTTTCATTAGCACTGAATTATAAGCCTGTAGAGCTATGACACTTTAATTTCGTTCTTTAATTGATAACCAGAAAGGCAAGCGATAGTGGATTTCTATAGGCAATATTTCACTCAAGTGCCGTAGAGTTTTATCTGTATCCTTTGTTGAAAAAGTCCCTGTAACTTTATACTTCGCAAGCTGCGGTTCAACACTGATAACACCCCGTCGGTAACGAGCAAGTTCGGCAATAAAATCGGTTAATTTGCTGCCATTTGCTTGTATTTTATGCTCAAGCCATAACGGCTTAGTTGTGAGTAAATGTTGTATTAGCATAATACTGTTTATATCAAAAACAGCTTGCTGCGTGGCTTTCAATCTAAGTAACTCTACGCCCTGCTTGGGTCGAAGCTCCACAACCCCTTCATAGACTTCAACTAAAGTGCGATACTCTTGTTGCTTGACAGTAAAACGTGTACCAATTGGCACAGCTTTTCCATCTCGCGTGGTCACATATAAAGGGGCTGTATGGCGTGCGCTGGTGACAGATATTTCTCCTTGTAATAAGTGTAATCTTCGTGCTGACTGATCGAAGTCAATATAAACGAGAGTATCTGTATTCAAAGCCATGATCGTACCGTCATTTAGGGTAACGGTTTTAATTTCTCCAACGGCAGTAACATATTCACGCCCACGAGGTTGGCTTGCTCGCCCCGCAAAAATCAAACTCAGATTCGCTAGGCTAAAGAGACCTAATACAAGTAGCTGTCGCCGTGATAATCCCTTTTTCTTACGTGCTAATACTGCACGACTAAGTTCAGATTGCGGAGCTTGATGAAATGTCTCCTGCAGTTGCTCTAACCGCTGCCATACTAAGGCATGTTCGGGCTCAGCCTCATACCAAGTTTTAAAAGCACTTTTATCATCTTGGCTAACATCTTCAGCCCATAATCTAGCCATCCAAACCGCGGCTTGTTGTATTGTCTCAGGCGAGATTTGCGTCATGATTAAAACAACATTTCTAGGTTAACCATTAAACAACTTTGTAATGCTCTGGCTATGTATTTTTCTACCGACGACACAGAAACATTTAATTGCTTTGCTATTTGTTTATAACTCATATTTTCAAGCTGACGCATCAATAATGCTTGGCGGACTTTTTCGGGTAACCGCTGCAAAAGATTATCTATTTCCGTCAGCGCTTCAATCATTAGCAGCTGAGACTCTGCAGATGCCGACAGAGCAATAGGATCATTTGCAATTAACTCTAAATACGCAGCTTCTACATTGCGCTTGCGATACAAATCTATCACCAACCCTTTAGCAATATGCGTTAAATAACGCCGAGAGTCTCGCATGCTTGGTAGTGTTGTTTTTGCTAACATGCGCAAATAAGTATCTTGTACTAAATCTGCTGTGGTTTCAGGACAACCTAAGCGGCGTTGAATATAAATAGACAGCCAGTTACTGTGCTTTTTATACATATCATCAATACACGCTATATTGACAGGATTGCTTATCATTCTGTATCACCCCTAAAAATGAATGCGAATGATAATACTTATTAATTGCAGTTAATTCAAGGCAAACCTCCTTTTGCCTTTACATTAACTTGTGAATAAAGAGAGTTTTTAAAACTTTTTCTCAAACTTTAAACTGACACTGTTTTTATCATAACTATATAGCCAATCTACATTACTGTTAACAGCAGTATGATTTAAGGTAAAAATTGGTGTCATACTAAATACAGCTAGATTTGGCATGCTTACAATCAGTGTGTAATTTTGCTCAAGGTCTTTACGCTTTTGCGCCAATAAAGCACTATACTGTTCATATTTACGCGATCTGAGCGATGCAAAGAAAGTTGTCTCTACCCCATTACTCCAGCGCTTATTGACACCAAATCTACTCGAAAATAATTGGTAAGCATGTACCTGTTCACTGTTATTCTTTTTACTGTAATCTAGACCACCAAACAGTAACCATTGTTCATTAAGCTGATACCAAAGGGTATTGTAATTTGCCAATTGTGTACCGGATTGATAACTATAGTGCTGAGGTTGATAAGACTGCTGTTCAATTTCAAGCTCAAGTTTTACATTTAGTTTTTTCGACAGGTTTGTTAGCCAATCAAGCTTAACACCCGCAGCACTGTAAAGCGTACTATTGCCTAATGCATTGTATTTAAATTGCCCAGATGCTGAAAATTGCTCATAAGCCGTTTGATAGCTATAACCTAAATTAGCAATCACAGTGTGCTCATTATATTCACTGTTACTTAGATAATTACTGCCATACGCAAGACCTCGGAAACTCAATCCGTGGTGACCAGAATAAGCGAATCGTTTACTAATATTTGCATCAAAGTCAACACCGTCTCCCGATACAGCCTGAGGGGTTTCACGCTCAATTAAACACTCTTCGCTCGGCAGCGAAAGCAAACACGTATAACTTTGTGATGACTGATTCAAGTTATCGCTAAAACTTGGCCCTAACGCAAAAGACCCCCGCCAAGCTTGACGATAGTTAAGCGCATCAATAAAACTATTTACAGTGTGGCGCACACCGTCAACCTTAGGGTTGTCATTTGGTAACTGCTCAGCAATATGTTCAAACAATATAAGCGCATCAGTATTTTTATTATTATCAAACAACACCCGCGCCAACTCTAATTGACTAGGTAAAAAGTCTTGTCGCTGAGCTAATACAGCCAAATGTTGCTGTTCAGCTTCGTTTAAACGTCCAGCAGATCGAGCAATCGCACCTTGCGCATAATGAGCTAGCATTACATCGTAATTTTTTAGTGCCACATAGCGAGATAAAAAATCTTGTGCTGCTGGCCATTGTTTATGCTGAACTAACAAATAGACTGCTTGGCCTAATTCATGAACATTGTTATTAACTTGGATTTGCTGACCATTAATTGTAAAAGAGGAAGACTTAGCTGAATCATGCGCCGCATCGGCAACCATTGAATGCTCATTTTGTTTTATATTTTGCTCTATACGTTGCTGTAAATGTAATCGCGTTTCAGTCGATGCAGATAAGAGAGGGGAGTTTAACACTAACATTACTACCCATAATTGCACTGTATTACGGTAATAATGACTTTTATTTTGATGGTTCATAATAATACTCAAAAGCGTCAATTAAAGGGGCCAAATATTAGCCCCAACTAAATAATTGCGATTACTTTTTAGTTCCACCAAACGCAGTATCTAATTGACGATCAGCAAAGGTAGCAATACCTGCAAGTGACGCAGCATCAGCACCAAAGAAATGGCCTGTAGCTACACCCCGAGAAGTACCATTTGCTAACGAGGTACCATTAAATGCAGCTGTGGATGATGTTATGTTTGCATTCACTGTTAATGAAAGAGATGAATTAGCTAGGCTACCTGTTAACTTCTGAGCACCAAAATCAGCCGTAAAATCGCCTGTAAGTTGATTATTACCACTGAACTTATTTACTCCTTTAACTGCATAACTAGCTATACCACTTACTGGTACTGTCGTGTTGGTATTATTACCAACATAATATACTGCGCGGTCGTTGCCATTACCGTTAAAATCTTGTGACCATTCACCAAACCAGACATCGCTAGTACCCACTTTTGCAAAATTAAATGTGCCAGTACCACCATGACCCATGCTTAAAGAGTGAATACCGTTAGTTGGTTGGGCATAAGCTGATAACGCCTGAAAATCAACTTTCTGTTGAGTAGAGCCCATTGCCGCAATGCCAATACCAGCTCGACCTGCTACATGAGGACCACCATTAACCGTAGACTCTCCTACTTCAATATTGGTATTGTCATTTTGAGTACCTACGTAATTTGCATGGGCAGCAAAGCTAAAAGTGGTTGTAAGTACGGCGAGTGTTGTGAATAATTTGTTCATTTTTCAGTTCCTTTTAAATAAAAAATCAATGAAATAAAAAGCACAACTAAGGTGCTTTCATTAACTACACCGAACGAAAAATAAAAACCCACAAAAAATAATAACTATTTAGTTTGTGGGTTTATTTTTTAAGCTAATTCAATAAATTAAAAGTTCATTTGTAGTTTTAACTTCACAGTTCTACCAGGAGCTGGAACGCTCGAACGAACCAGTGGGTCAATATAATAAAGATCAGTCAAGTTAGTGGCTACTAACTCAACGTTAAGGCGCTCACTCCAAATATACTTTGCGTATGCGTCAAAAGTCAGCGCTTTATCTCGCTCAAGATCTTCTTCAGTTTTACTGGCTGATAAATACACACTTCGTAATCCGGTTTCTAAGGAATTTTCGAAATAACGACCACCAAGGCTCAAGTTAACCGAGTCATTAGGAATAGCTTGATCACTTAAGTAACCACCTGCAAAACCAGCATGTACACAATTAGGAACAGAGCCCTCGACAGGGTCCTGAGTAATTGCAAGGCTTTCATCACAGACTTCATTCTTAGTCATGTGAGATAAACTTAAATCAGCAAAAAACGAACCATTGTCATAGCGGCCTTGAAACTCAAATCCTTGCAGCGTTTGCTTATCAATATTATAAAAACGAAGTAAATTACCTGAGCGTTCTATGACATCTTTTGTTTTATGATGAAAGTAGGTTAATTTAATGTCCCCTTGTTCAAAGTTATGTACAAACGCAGTTTCATAATTATAGGTATGCTCTGGTTTAATATCTGTGTAAGGGTTGTTATTAGCCGAGAAGCCTAAAGTACTTTCGAACATACTCGGGAAGCGGATGCCCTCGGTATAACGTATGTACACTCGACTATGTTCATTAAGTAAATAAGTTGCAGCAAATCCTGGAGCCCAGTGGCTGCCCTTTTTTTTACCGCCCTCAATTGGCTTCTCGTACTCATTAACAGGCCCACCCGCTTGGCGACAACTGCCTTCTATATAATTAGCTACGTTATTCAATTCACCGTTAACACATATATTATTTGCTCTGCGGTATTTACCCTCACCATTATGTAACCAAGGCTCTAAATTGACTTTATTTTTCATTTCTCGGACATCTTCAAGGTAGCTTAAAAAGTCTTCAAGGCCTGCAGCATCGCCTAAGAAAAGATCGCTATACTGCTCTCTCTCTTGCTCCCTTATTTCTTGATGTTCCGCTTCTGTGTAAGCTGTTTTATACTCTAAATATACCCCTTCAGCGGCAGAGTGCTCTTTCGTAAAGCGCTCATCCTCAGCCGCAATTCGGCTTGATAAAAAGTCATCAATCGCCCAATAACTTTTATAACTCGCACCAGCTGAAAGTATCAGCGACTCACTAGGCATCCATTTAAAATTAAACTGCCCTTCAAGCTCTTCTCGTCTGCCCTCACGAGGCCAGTGCTTCCAACCATCGACTGTACCGCGATATTCATCTTCTGAGCGAATTTTATGATATTGATAACGCGCTGACATAGTTAGCTCCAACTCATCCGATAACATCATTTGGTTACTTACATCAAAACCAAAACGATTCTCACGGTTATTGGCAACTGCTGTATTACGTATTATTGGGCTTGCATCAGGATCCGCTAACTCCCAAATAGCATTAGCGTAATTTGGGAACCCCCCAGCAGAGTTAGTATTGCTAATGGTATGAGTGCTCCAGAGGTTTGAAGTGACGTTAATAAACTTACTTTTCGGGTTCCACTGATATTTTATGTTATAGGCTTGTGCTTCAACTTTACTAAGAGGCCATTGTGCCATTTCACCATTTTCACCTATGTCACCAGCTCGACTTGCCATAATTTCACCGTATTGCGCATTAGTGATACGTGCACCGAGGTTTAATTGCTGGTTTTCACTAATATTAAATTCACCTTTGAGTAAAAAAGATTCCAACTCGCTGGATGTATTTGGCACTTCATAACCTGGTCGTTGACGGTGCGCTAAAGAACGCGGATTCATTTTAGTAATATTAAACTCTTGGTCATTAGGCTGATTGTAAAACTCTGATTTTTTGGTGCCACTAAAATAGTTGCCCTTATTACGATATGCATAGGCGGCGAGTAATTCATAGTTATCTTGGCGCGTAGCTAGCGCTAAACGATAAGCATAGTCTTCACCAGACAAGGGGTTATTTTCTTTATCACCACTCATCTCTTTCCATAAAGAAGGGTCGCCGTAAGCAAAATTAGGTGTCATTTGCGGGAAACCTTCCACCTCCCTGTAATCCTGCCCAGTCAATAAAGTCGGCAGCTTAGGAGCAACGGCATTATTACTACTTTCCATTACAAGACCCCCACCGCTGGTTTCCCCTTCAAGCAGTACGTCGCTAGCACTAATAGTGCTAACTTGTACCCCCCCACCAACTGAAGTATGTGCATTTGGAGTTAGTGAAGGGCCTTTTATTGCTTTAATACTGCCAATTAAATTTGAATCAACATAATTACGATTTGAAACGCCGCGATAGCCGCGCCACACTGTAATTGCTTGCTCAGTACCGTCTATTGATAATGGCACTCGCCCTGGTCCTTGTACCCCGCGAATACTCGGGTCAACACCCCCACCATTTCGTGCATCACCGCTGTAAATATTGAGCATACCTTTAAACAAATCAGCAGCATCTTTACCCTTATATCGCTCTATTTCATCTATTGATGTATATACCGTTGATATATCGTCATCATAAATTGCATGCTTACCAGCTTCATCACGAGTGACACCATAATTATCTCCAGTAGCCACATTGATGGTATCTAATATCATTCTATTTTCGCTAGCTTTAGCTAAAATTCGATACGAGCCATCTGTTTGAACCACACTATAAAGCCCACTATTAGAGAGTAGAATATTCATAGCCTGCTCAGGACTATAACGACCTTGTAATGAAGGGCTTTGGGTTTTTTGCGACAAACTAGCATCTAAATGAAACTCTATACCTGCGGTAATCGCCAGCTGATTTAAACTATCATCAAGCTTGCCTGCGGGAATATTAAAAGTATGAATATGAGGCTTAGCCGCATATGACAGCCCTGGCGCTGCCAAACTAATAATCCCAAGGTGGGCACTGAGCAATAAGGTGAGTAATTTAGGTTTAGGTAAATATTTCATGTCGACTTCCTTTCTTTTCGTTACGTATCAACTAAGCAATACACCGAATGAAAGTGACGATTCCTCAAAAAATAATTTAATTTTTACTCTTCCACTGTCTTTTTTACCCACAAATTAGCCATGGTAATGAAAACCGACAAAGTAATATTGTTATCTGAAAACAGAAAAACGTAAGCAAAATATTACTTGCACCTGATCTCGCTACTGGGTATAAAAATAGTTATCAACATTTAATAAGAAGCGAAAAGCCATGCAGCAACATGACCACCAACCACTTACAGACTTTATTGAATATCCACATGAACAGATGCTAGAACGCGCTAATGAGTTTTTAACGACCAGTCAGCGTCGTCATACAATTCGTAGTTTTAGCGACCGACCGGTGCCAAAAGATATTATTCAAACCTGCATTAAAGCCGCAGCTACAGCACCAAGTGGTGCAAACCACCAACCGTGGCATTTTGTAGCAATTAATAGTAGTGATGTGAAAAAGCAAATTCGTGAAGCAGCCGAGAAATTAGAACGCTCATTTTATGAAGGCCGCGCTGGTGAAGAGTGGTTAGATGCTCTAAAGCCATTAGGCACTGATGCCAGCAAACCTTATTTAGAGCATGCACCTTGGCTAATTGCCGTATTCAGCCAAAAGAAAGGCGGCTTAAATACTGATGATAAAAACACCAACTACTATGTGCATGAGTCAGTCGGTATTGCCACCGGCTTTTTAATTCAAGCATTACATCGCGCAGGGCTTGCAACACTAACTCACACACCTAAACCAATGAGCTTTTTAACCGACATTTGTGGCCGCGACAAAGACAACGAACGCCCCTATATGCTGCTCATTGCCGGTTACCCAAGTGATGATGCTACTGTGCCTAATCATGCCTTGGTGAAAAAATCACTCGATGAAGTTGCGACCTTCATTTAGGTTTAAAATCCACCGCTAATGTGTCGCCGGCGTTAAGCCCGGCGATAATATGCTGTTTAGCATTAATCACCTCCCCTAAACGAACAAAGCGGCGCTCAATCTTTTGCTCGTTAATAACATATACCATGGCTAATTGACCGTACTCATGCACCCAACTTGGCTCAATTAAAATTCCTTGCTCGGTATCCAGTGGCAAGTGAAGCTGTGCATATAAACCAGGCATCAAGTTTGATTGTGTTGGCAACTCTAAACGAATTAACATACTACGTGCAGCACTATCGGCAATCGGAACAATTTCACTCACCACCGCAACAGCGGTTATATTAAGTGAAGGCAAACTGACCGTTAAGCTTTGACCCAGTGTGAGGCTAATTGCCTGACGTTCTCGTACATTAAATTCAAGCTGTAATTGTTGTGGATTATAAAGTGCCAATAAAGGTGAACCAGGCACTGCGGTATCACCTGGTTCAACTAACCGCTCTACAACAACTCCAGAAATGGGCGCTTTTATACGGGTAAATTCAAGTGCGACTTGTGCTTGGGTTTGCTGTTGCTTGGCAACAGCTAAGCTTGCGGTTAAGTTATCAAATTTCGCTTTTGCTTCATCATTATCACTAACCGATACCAACCCTTGTGAATATAAGTCAGTTACGCGCTTAAGCTGTTTATCAGCTTGTGTAAGTGACGCTTGAATGGCTTTTATTTGCGCATCACTTTGTGCCAATTTCGCTTTAAAATCGTCTTGCTGCAAAGTAATGAGAACATCGCCTTGCACAACACTATCACCAGCACGTACATTTAAACGTTCCACTTGTGCCATCACTCGTGACGAAATTTGCGTGTTTTGTTTTGCAATCACAGTACCGGGAACATCTTCACTGTGCTTGATCGCCGTCAGCTCAACGGTAGCGACTTTTCCCTCATATGTCGTTGCTAATACGGGTTTATTTCCTGCGGCTTGTTTATTTGAAAAGCTGCCTGCCATATAAAGCACGGCAACAATAATCACTAACAACGCAATGATTGAGCCGAACAGTTTTGATTTACCTTGCATGAGCTTCATCCTCGGTTGTTTGTGTGTTCGCAAACACTAAATAATAAACTAGCGGCACCACAAACAACGAAAACAATGTTGATGCCACAATGCCAAAAATAATAGCGATAGCAAGACCACTAAATACGGGGTCTAACGTAATCACTAAGTTGCCTAATAAAGTTGTGCCAGCAGTCAGTAATACTGGCCGCATCCGCGTTGTGCCTGCGGCAATCAATGCCGCTTTTATTGCCATCCCTTGCTCGCGAGCTTGATTAATAAACTCAACTAAAATAAGCGAGTTACGCACCACAATACCAGCAAGTGCTATCATGCCGATCATCGCTGTTGCGGTGAATAGCACAGGCTCTGGAGCACCGGCTATGGAGCGCTCACCAAACTGATTTAATAACCAAAAACCCGGCATAATACCAATCACAGTAAGTGGAATAGCCGACATAATAATCAGTGATAAACTGGCAGATTGCGTTTGTATTCGTAAAATAATAAAAATGGCGGTTAACGCAAAAGCAAACGCAATTCCCATATCTCTAAACACATCAATTGTGATCCGCCATTCACCTTCACCACTAAACGTTACATGCGTGCCTTGTGGTAATTGCCAAGCCTGAGTTCCACCGTTATTAAAAAAGCTGCGGGCTAACCAATTTGTTTGCTCAAAATCATCGCTACTTACATTTAAATCAGCGTTTACGTCCGCAATGATTTCTGCAGGAGTACGGCCATTAAGCTCTGCCATCACGTATACAACCTCGCGTTGGTCTTTACGCATAATCGGTTTTGCGACATTTAGGTTATGAAATTCACCCAGCTCAGATAAAGCCACCAACGGTCGTGGCGCACTAGTTAAACCAAACTCATTAGTTGATTTTGCCAGCTCTCTATCACCTCTGATTTGTATAGCAAGCAGTTGCGCTAATTGGTTTCGCTGCTGATATGGTAATTGCATTTTGATCTCAACGGGCTGCGTTTCACCACTGACATACATTACGCCCACATTTTTACCCGCAGATGCAATCGTTAATGTATTGGCAATATCTTGTGTTGATACCGCCGACAAAGCCGCCTTGGCTTTATCGGTAATAAAGCGCTGCATCGGTGCCGTGGCTGCAATACTTGTATCAACTTCAACCACATGGGGCTCTTGCTTCAGTCGTTGTGCAACTTGTTGAGCCGCTTGATGGTGGGTTTGCGTATCAACAAACGGATCACGATACACTTCAGCCACTAAGGTGCTAAATACTGGCGGCCCGGGTGGAACTTCAACCACTTTTATCACAATGCCATTAACGGCCAATGGCTCAAGCTGTTTACGTAAACGCATCACGACACCATGAGACTGTTGATCGCGCTGCGCTTTGTCTAATAGTAATACTCTAAGCTCAGCTAAATTAGCGGCCTCACGGCGATAATAACCGCGCACCATACCATTAAAATCCATGCTTGATGGTTGCCCTACATACGCAGCTATTTCACTTACTTCACTAAGCTGCCATGTTATTGCTTGTACTTTACGAGCGGTCAGTGTTGTTTGCTCCAGATTCATCCCCTCGGGCATATCTATCAGTACTTGTAGTTCATTTTTATTATCAAACGGCAATAACTTCAGCGGCACCATTCGCATCACGGGCAGCAATGCACTGATAATAAATAATCCTAAGGTTGCCCATAAAATCAGTTTTGCGCGCCCTTTACTGGCCAGTAAAGGCGTTAATAAGCGTTCATAAATAGCTACTTTAGGGGAAGTCAAATCATTGTGCTCAACAACCGGTTCTTTTAATAACTTCATGGCAAGCCAAGGAGTTACAAAGAATGCCACAATGGTTGAGACCATCACGCTTACAGGCACATTAAATGCCATTGGTGCCATATATGGGCCCATCATGCCAGTGATATAAGCCAAAGGAATAAAAGCCACCATGATGGTCAGTGTCGACATTAATAATGCCCCACGTATTTCGCTCATTGCAGCGACAATCTGTTGTTTTTTATTGCCTTTGTTTTGTAAAAAACGGCTAATATTATCAATGCCCGTTATCGGATCATCCACCAGCAAGCCCAGTGATAATATCAATGCAAATAACGTTACTCGGTTAATGGTGTAACCAAACGCAAAATCGAGGCTTAAGGTTATGCCATAACAAATTGGCACAGCTAAACCAACAACGATAGCGGGTCGCCAGCCTAAAAATACACCAACAAAAATCACTACGGTAAATACCGCAAACACTAAGCTTGAGGTTAAATTATTCACTTTTTCGTTAGCGGTTTGCCCGTAATCTCTAAGTATTGTGTAATCTATTTGCGAAGGTAAAAAATTAGTTTTTAAATCAGCCATCATTGCGTGTACATCATTTGCGACCGCGACTGCATTTGTGCCCACTTTTTTAGCAACACTTAAGGTGACTAAAGGATGCTCTTGTGTGGTATCAGATTGCGCCAGCCACTGATAATTTTCAGGCTCACTTGGTCCATCGAGTACTTTTGCAATATCTTTTAAATAAACACTTTTGCCGTTAATAACATTTACAACAAGCTGCTCAATCGCGGCTTTTGTTCGTAACACATCACCAGCTTGTAGCATGATTTGTTGCTCTGCATTAACAACACTGCCAACCTGAGATAATTGATTAGATACACTCAGTGCATAATAAACATCGCTGAGCGTAGTTTGATGAGCTGCTAGGGCCGTCGCATCTAAATTGACCGTTAAAGTGCGTTTGCGCCCAGCAATCACTTTAACTTCACTGGTGTTTTCTATGCGCTGTAAACTATTCGCAATTTCGTTAGCAAAACGGGTTAACTCATAGTCGTTATATAATTTAGGATCTTTACTAAATAAGCCTAGCATCACAATCGGCACGTCATTTACTTCGACCGGGCGCACCTGCCATGAACTAATAACTGACGCCATGGTATGTTGATAACTATATAGTTTGGCGTAAGTATCGAGGATTGCTTGTTCACGATCATGACCCACAGTAAAGCGCAATGTCACCACAGTGCCATTACTTTGTGTGGTTGAATAAATATGCTCAACACCGCGTAATTGCGCCAATAACTTTTCGAGTGGTTGCGTGACCAGCCTTGCCACTTCGGGAGCTTCAATGTTAGGAGCTGAGACATAAATATCCAGCATCGGCACCACTATTTGCGGTTCTTCTTCACGGGAAGTTTGCTGCAGCGCCATAATGCCAAGCAACACAGCCATTACAAAAATAATGATAGGAATACGCCCGTTAAGACTATTTTTTACTGCACTGTCGAGCTTATCCATTTGGTTATTCCTTACAAAATAAACCATAGAGCGTGGCTAACATAGCCTGTGCGTTGTCGTTAATCACCCGATAATAGATGGTCTGGCTTTCGCGACGAGTACTAACAATATTTGCTTTTCGTAGTGCAGCCAAATGCTGCGATAAAGCAGACTGTGCAAGTGGTACAGCCGCATTTAATTCAGAAACACTCATTTCACGCCCCTGCAAAGAGCACAAAATCATTAAACGGTTTTTATTTGCTAAAATTTTTAATAGCTGCTCAGCATGCTCTACGTTATTAGCCATAGCTGCAAAGTCGATAGTCATAGTTCCACTCTTATATTCAAAGTACAGCAGATTATAGTTAGCTATATTAGAAAAGTCTAATATTATAATTTACTAATGTAGCTTTATCTAATATATTAAATAGTAACAGTCACTATTACTAAGGTTAACCGTGAAACTAAACGATGCTCTTCGCTTGATAGCAGGTGTAATGATTTGCATATCATTGTTACTACAGCAATTTCATGATCCATTGTGGATTTGGTTTACAGTGTTTATTGCTCTAAACTTAATTCAATCAGCATTTAGTAAATGGTGCCCGATGATCACTCTTTTAAAAAAACTAGGTTTCGAGGAATAACATGCTTACTTCAATCCCAGATCTAATGAAAATAATTACGCCAAATCAACGCCGCATTGAGGCTACACAGGCCAAGCAAGAAATTGCTGGCAACAAAGGGCTATTAATTGACGTACGTGAACCCGCCGAACATGCGGCAAAAGCAGCTATCGGCGCAATTAATATTCCCCGAGGTTTACTAGAAATGAAGTTAATGGAAATCGAAAAAGACCCAGCTCGGCCAATTTACTTACACTGCGCCAGTGGCGCACGCGCAACATTAAGCGCTGAAGCACTTACCCGCGTTGGTTATGAAAACGTCACCGTTATTACCTGTCATGCAGAACAGGTTTGCCAAGTATTTTAATGCAATTGGCATAACAGCTTCACATAAAAGTCATACTGGTCGGATAAGCTCTTACTTTTAAATTTAGCGGTACAGAGCAATGACGTTTACACGAAGAAATTTTTTAAAAGCCTCGGCGGCAGGATTTGGTGTCGCCGTTTTATCATTAGGATTAACAGCTTGTCGGTTTGATGATGAAGATGACGACATTCTTGACGTGAGCTTTGCTCATGGTGTTGCCAGTGGTGATCCATTAGCTGACAGCCTAATTCTGTGGACTCGTGTAACCCCTCTAGATCCAACAACCACCAGCATTAAAGTACAATGGCAAGCAGCAACCGACCCTAACTTTGCTAATATCAGCCACAATGGTGAAACACATATAAGTGCAGCTACAGACTTCACCCTAAAAGTCGACTTACAAGGCTTAAACGCCAACACCACTTACTATTATCGCTTTAAATCGAATGGCAAAACCTCACCTATTGGTGCAGGTAAAACACTACCAACAGGCAGCATTGATAAAGTGAAATTTGCTGTTATATCGTGTGCCAACTACCCCGCAGGCTTTTTCCATGTGTATGGTGAAATAGCCAAGCAAACAGACATAGACGCTGTATTGCATTTAGGTGATTACATCTATGAATACGGCAATGATGGCTACGCTACTGAAGATGCTGGTATTTTAGGCCGTTTACTGCCAGAAGATAACAGTGACGAAATAATTAGCTTAGCTGATTACCGTAACCGCTATGCCCACTATCGTACTGATTCAAACTTACAAGCTGCGCATAGTAACTGTGCATTTATTACTGTGTGGGATGACCACGAAATTACCAATGACACATGGCGAAATGGCGCAGAAAACCATAATGAAGGCGAAGGTGAATTTAGCGAACGTAAGCTACATGCCCTACAGGCCTATTTTGAATGGATGCCAATTCGTAATGTAGCTGATAAAGAAAGAATTTACCGTCGCTTTGAGTTTGGTAATTTAGTCTCTTTATACATGCTAGACACGCGTGTACTCGCCCGTGATGAACAGCTAAACTATGCTGATTTTGACCTAACCAGTGCACAAGGACAAAGTGATTTTGCAAACGCACTAAGCTCACCATCGCGCGCATTACTTGGCAATGAGCAGCTAACATGGCTCACTGATGGCATGACAACATCAAACTCAAAATGGCAGGTACTTGGCCAACAAGTACTGATGACCAAAATGCATTTGCCGTTTGAAGTACTGCAACTACTAGTGAGCTTACAAATAAGTCAAGCAAATGGCGGCGACACAAATGCATTATTAGCACAAGCATCGGCATTATTTGCTGAACTTGCACAAATCAAAGGCCGCGTGCTTGCAGGCGATCCAAGTGTTACTGATGTCGAACGCGCTCGAGTTGATACTACTGCACCATACAATTTAGATGCATGGGATGGTTACGCCTACGAACGTGAAGTGCTGCTTGGTACTGCCATTGCCGCACAAAAGAACTTAGTGGTTTTAGCGGGTGATACTCATAACGGTTGGGCTGGGCAATTAGTTACTGATGCTGCAAACCCAATTGCAGCGTCACAAAATGCCGGTGTAGAATTTGCTACCTCTTCTGTGTCTTCGCCTGGTCTTGAAGAATATCTAGCACTGAATACGCAAGGGCCAGAAGCAACCGCACAAATGGAGCAAGTAATCCCATTATTGGTTAATGATTTAATCTATAACAACCTCGTAGATCGTGGCTACTTAACCGTTACTTTTACCCCAGAGCAAGCCACCGCTAAGTGGAATTACGTGAGCAGCATTAAAACCGCTTCATACGAAATGCAAACCGAGCGCAGTAAAGAACTACGTATGCTAGCAGGTCAGCCAGTAATACAAGGGTAAAGATTCTAGGTGCTAGGAAAAAGCTTTAGATGAAAGATTAAAACAGCCCGGCGATCACTTGATCGCCGGGATTTTTGCGTTAAGACTTTAATCATTGGTAATTCCTTTCATATTCTTAGTGTCGCTATTCCTCTCAAAGTGCATGAATAAAACATGAGCGATACTTGATAGCACGATCAATACAATGCCTGCGATACCCAATAAAGTTTGAGTTTGTTGAAGAAAAATGTAGCCCAAAATACTAGAAAATAGAATTTGCGCATATTCAAGCGGCATTAGCTTAGATAAGTCACTTTTATTAAAAGCGAAAAAACGTGCTGCAAGTTTAGTAATAAGGAGCCCACCATATAGCATAATTAGTAGAGCACTATTTGTACCTAAAGGTTTCCACACAAAAATAGAGACGGGTAATAAGATAATCGCCGAATAGAGGGGAGCAAAAACCATTTGAGGCACAACTTTCTCTGCATTGCCTATTTTCTTTAAATTAATATTATAAATGACTAAAATAGCTACCGCTGACAGTGCAAAGATCAATCCTAGATAGAGGTTTTGCTGCGTTACTTGGCTCGCCATTAGTTTTGGAGAAAGCAGCATCATCACTCCAGCTAAATTCAAAATAATAGCGATATAGACATAGGCTTTTGGTTTTTCTCTAAAGATAAACACCGACAAAATGGACGTTATAAGTGGCACAAAAAAGTTAATCGCGGTTACTTCCGCTAAACTTAGATATTGCAGAGCATAAAACAAACATATTGTTGAACTAACACCAAGCAGTCCTCTGAAAATATGTAGCTTCATTTTTTGGGGTTTGATATTTTCCCATTTACCTTTCGAGAATAATATAATGGCCGCACAAGCTGCAATTACATTAACCAAAAAGACAACTTGGAATGGGCTGATAGCTTTACCTAAAAAACCACCGATTAGTAACATCACACTTAAGATAAATGAATCTGACAACATCCAAATTACTGCGGTTGACTCTTTACTAGCCATTTAACTTCTCTCCATGTGTTTGTGTAGCACAAATATATGCTACAAAATTAGAGTCCTATTAGAAATCAACTACTTTGACCCCTAATAAAGCTGCATCCTTTTCAGATAAAACCGCTTTAAATTACACCCGTAAAAGGTACAAGGCAAGAGGTTTAGAGATAATTTGAGCTAATAGCATAAGACACTTTGGGAGGGTTAAAACAAAAGAAGACCCTTGCTGTTAATGAAAAAGTTCAGATATTGGCCTTACGTTATCACACCAAAAAAATAATGACTTATTTGCTTAATAGTCACGGTTTTTGTACAAAAAATCTTTACGTGATTTATTCACAAAGAGGTTAAGAGGCACTGTAATGTGGGGGGAGAACAACCTAAACAACACAGTATAATATAAAGCTGTTCTCACTTTTTATCATCCAGCATTGTCACTAACATTTGTTCAATATTTTTCACACTGTAAGTAAGTGCGCGTATTAGCTCAACTTGGCTTTGTGGTTCATGATCAGCCGATTTTGTAGTTGACTGCTGTGCGGTTAGATTATCTTTTTGAGTTAAGATTGCCTCGCGAAACTCACTGGCATCAACTACCCCAAGTAACGATACTAATGCGCCATGACCAGACTGACCTGCGGTTTCAAAACTCAAGCGGTACAAACCAAACAAGCGCATCAGTGGACCTTGGCTTAACCCGACGTCAGTTATTTTTTCAAGTGGGATGGATTTTTCTTCTTTGAAAAATACACCGCGCTTAACAACTAGCTTTCGCTCTAATAAGTTAGCTGACATAGCTGCCAATATTCGCCCTGCCACCAGCCAGATAATGAAAGCGACGAATGGGATAAATGGAATTCCTACCAAACACAATACACAAGTGATAACTCCAAGCACTACCCAGTATGATTTTACTTTAGAGTCGAATTTAGCACTTTTTAAAATAGGGGTACTCATAGCTTACTCTTAATTTGATTAAACATTTAAATTACGTGATCACTGAGTTGAATGCAATTTAGCTAAATTGTTACCCTATTACGAAGTATTGCCAATAAACCTAAAAGATTAACACAAAGGGTTGTTTAAACAGGTCGTGTGTTCTATATTCTCGCAATCGGATTTATAGACGTCTAAACATCCACAACAAGATTATCTCATACAGAGGAAGCGCAATGACAACTCACACCTTAACTTTACTTGATGGCGGCATGAGCCGAGAGCTCACCCGCATTGGCGCTCCCTTTCAACAGCCTGAGTGGTCTGCGCTTGCCATAATAGAGGCGCCTGAAAAAGTAACCCAAGCACACAGTAACTTTATTCAAAGTGGTGCCAATATTATTACCACAAATAGCTATGCGTTAGTACCTTTTCACATTGGCGAAGAGCGCTTTGCACAATCAGCCAAATCACTTGCTGCAACAGCTGGCCAAGCCGCAAAAGACGCTGTAATACAAAATAATATAGGAACTAAAATCGCAGCCAGTTTACCACCTATGTTTGGCTCTTATCGTCCAGATTTATACCAAGCTGATCAACTTAGTCGTATCGCAACGCCTTTAATCGAAGGTTTAGCGCCTTATGCTGATTTATGGCTAATAGAAACGCAAAGCCTTATTCAAGAAGCGCTAGATATAAACACGTTAATTAACCAGATCTGCAACAACCAAAAACCGGTATGGGTTGCTTTTACCCTTGAAGATGAACAACCAAGTAATCAAGCAACTCTGCGCTCAGGAGAATCTGTAAAAGATGCAGTAACTGCCATGCTAAATGCAAAGGTAACGGGCATTTTATTTAACTGCTGCCAACCAGAGGTTATTGAGCATGCTTTAACCGTAACCTTAGATGTTTTAAAAGACCTGCAGGCAGAGCACGTACAAATAGGTGCGTATGCGAATGCATTTGCACCACAAACTAAAGAAGCTACGGCTAACGAAGGTTTAGATGAAGTACGAGAAGATCTAACCCCTCTTTCATATCTAGAGTGGGCTAAAAAGTGGCATCAACAAGGCGCCACCCTAATTGGAGGTTGCTGTGGTATTGGACCTGAGCATATAGCCCAATTAAACCATCACTTTGCGCCTTTAAAAGGTTAGTAATTAACACAGTATAAGCAGTCAAATGAAAGAAAATAAAATTGGATTAGTAGCGCTAACCGCGCTGGTATTTAGCGCCATGGTGGGTGCGGGTATATTTAGTTTGCCACAAAATATGGCTGAAGTTGCGGGCGTAAATGCAGTGTTAGTTGGCTGGCTTATTACTGGTGTTGGTATTTTGCTACTTGCTGGATGTTTTTTGCAACTCTCTCGCGCTAAACCTGAACTTGATGGCGGTATTTATATTTATGCCCGAGAAGGTTTTGGCGAGCTTGCTGGATTTTTATCTGCATGGGGCTATTGGCTGTGTGCCACCATTGGTGTTGTTGGTTATTTAGTTGTGGCGTTTGCTGCTTTAGGTGCATTTATTGATACCCCAGAACGCACCCTATTTGGCGATGGTAATACTTTTGCAGCCTTTATCGGTGAATCTATTATTTTATGGGCTGTGCATTTCATTATTGTTAGAGGCATTAAGCAAGCCTCTTTTGTAAACCTACTTGGCACCATAGCTAAAGTGATACCCTTATTATTATTTATAGGCTTTGCTTACGCGTACTTTGACCCTGTAATATTTAAAGCAAATCAAAGCAATGTCAGCGTGAAAACTGATTTTATTGAACAAGTAAAAAACACTATGCTAATTACTTTATGGGTGTTTACTGGCATTGAAGGTGCGGCAGTTCTTTCGGCTCGAGCTAAAAACCGTAAAGACATAGGCCTTGCCACATTTATAGGCGTGATTGCTGCGCTAATTTTATATATAGCCATCACTATGTTGGCATTTGGGTTAATGAGTCAGGCCAATATTACAGAGCTTAGTAACCCTTCAATGGCAGGTATTATGGCAATGATAACAGGGACCAGTGGTAAAGTTATGATTAGCGCGGGACTTATTGTGTCTGTATTAGCCTCTTATTTAAGTTGGATTATTTATGCTGCAGAAGTACCTAACAGCGCAGCCAAATATGGCGCATTTCCTAACATATTTAAGCAACAAAATAGCAATGGGACATCTATTGCATCACTGACCTTAACCAGCCTAACTGTTCAGCTTTGCTTAGTGCTTATTTTATTTACTGGTAAAAGCTATAACACCTTAGTTCTTGTTTCTACGTCCATGATATTAGTGCCTTACTTTTTAGTGGCCGCTTACATGGTAAAAGTAGCCTTTGCAAAAAAGCTTTCTGTTGCTATTAAGCTGATGGGCTTTGGTGCCAGTATTTATGGACTATGGTTAGTATATGCTGCGGGGCTAAACACGCTGCTGCTATCTGTTATTTTATACATTCCTGGCATCATGCTATTTATGTATAGCCGTAAACAATTTAAGTTAAATAAAAATACTTAAAATCAGTGCATTAAAAATCTTTACCAGAGTTCAGGTTAAGCCTTTTAATGCAATTTTAAATAAGTAGGCACTAAAAAAGCCGAGCATACAGGGTTATGCTCAGCTTAAGCCTAGGAAAATATGATCACTACTGTTTAGTAATAAGTAGGTTCATATTGTCCTTATCTGGGCCAATCACTTTAAACGTGTAATTACCTGATTCGGTAATACTCAGCGCTATATTGCCACCTATCACTTCAAGCAACATTATCTCGTTAATATTAACTATTGGTGCATCGCCTACCCCGCCGTAGTCCACAGTGTTCCAATCTTCAGAGGCTATTTTGAACTCATAATCACCGGCATCTAAATCAAGTGATGTACTATAAATAGCATTCCCTTGATAGATTAGGGGGTTGTCGGTACCCCAGCCATTTAAGCTGCCACGTAAGTAAACTTGAGTGTCTGCAAACATTTGCGCATTAAATACACTCAGCGTGGGTGCATTCAAATCACTGGCATCAAAAATGAACTGATAGTCGCCCTCGGTTGCAACATCCATCGTCATATTAGCGCCTTTAACAGCTAATAACTTATCTTCGGCAACGGTTACGATTGCATCCGCTTCACCGGAACCATAATCAACGGTATCCCAATCTTCAGAAGCAATTTTAAATTCATAACTACCTACACTGAGAATTTTAGTAAAGGTATAAACGCCTTTACCTTGATAGATTAACTCATCACTGGTGCCCCATTCATTTAAGCTGCCACGAACAAAGACAGGCGTGCCAACGAATCGTTCTTCGTTATAAATTCTCAGCGTTGGATTGTCTTTATCGCTGGCATCAAACGAGAATACATAAGTTGCATCAATTGCGGCATTAAAGGTCATATTCGCGCCACTGCGCATTAAAGGCTCGGTTTGATTTTCCAACACTGCTTTATCAGCATCAGACAGCGCGCCAAAATCCACACTCGACCAATCTTCAGAGGCAATTTTAAATTCATAATCTCCCGCAGTTAAAGTAATAGCGATACGGTATTCACCATTGCCCATATACTCAAAGCTGTCAGCTGTGCCCCAATCATTTAAACTACCTCGCACATATACTGTGGTGCTGCCAAAAGGCACTACGTCTGGCGCGCCCACTGTTGCATTCGCACTTAAGCCTACACCTTGGTTCTCGCCTTGTGGTTTTACAAATACCGCGATTGTATAAGCTGGGACTGTAAATGTACCGTCGGTTTCACTGGCAGTAAAACTCACTCCAAACATACTGCTATCGGTGCTGTTTTTAAGTATTGGATGTAATTCAAACCCAGCAGCGGTTGGTACTGTATGTGAAAGCGCTTGCTCAGTTGCATTAATTACTACTACGAGCGCGTCAACTTGGTTATCTAAATCTGCAAAACCTTGACCGTCATCAATGCTCATTACAATCAAACCATGTTGCTGGTTTTTACCAACATTGTGAAAACCTACACGGTCAATAACATCTTGCTCTGTGGTTAATCTAAATAATGGGCTGCTACTACGAATAGCTAAAAACTCTTGGAACACATCCCCTGCGTAAGCTATATCTTGCGGCTGTGCAGCAGCTTGTGGATTACCTGAGAGCTTAATGATTTCAGGCCATTTCTGTTGGTTTTTCTCAGCATTAGGTAAACCAATATTCCAATTATTATTTTCTTTCGTTAAATCTACCGCATTAAACCAATCCCCTGCATTGTAGCTATCACGATCCATTGATTTTGAGCGTAGTAAATCAGCCCCAAGTTGCATAAACGGGATACCTTGGCTTACTAACGGAATTGCTAATGCCATATTATGCGCACGCACTCGTTGCTCAATACTCATACTTGTTGCATGTTTATATTGCAGTTGATCCCATAAGGTTTCGTTATCGTGCTTTGATACGTAGTTAATGCTGTCAGCAGGGTCTAAAGCATAAGCCGTCGGCTGCGTATTCCAGCTAAAGCTATTACCTTTTGCCGAATTACCTTTAAAGTCTTTCAGGATATAGTTTTGTAAATTACCCGCCAGTGATAAACGCAGAGTATCTTGGTCTGCTAAATTACCATCGGTCGGGTTATTGCTAAACATAGCCCCACCGCGCACAGCTTCACGGATGCGGTCATTGAATGTGCCAACTTCAGAGCCTGCCATATCAGCTTGCTTAGCTTGAGTGAACAATCGGTTATTAGCGACTTCACCAAAATCCCAGCCTTCGCCATAAAAGTAGTTGTCAGGGTCAACAGCTTGCACCGCTTCACGCGCTGCTAAAATTGATGATTTAGGCATGTGCCCCATAACATCAAAGCGAAAGCTATCGTAGCCAAAGTCGCGAGCAAGTATGACTAGTGAATCGCTAACAAATTTATCCATCATTACATGTTCAGTCGCGGTGTTTTCACAACAGGTTGAACGCTCGATATCGCCCGTTACTTCGCTGTATCTGTGGTAATAACCCGGTACGAGTTTATCAAACACTGATTTTTCCCAAATGCCTGATGACGTTGTATGGTTGTATACCACATCAAGAACCACGCGAAGGCCGATCTCTTGAAGTGACTGTACCATGGCGCGTGTCTCTTTAACCCGGGCAACCCCTTCACTGCTTGATGCATACGAACCTTCTGGGGCAATAAAGTGATGCGGGTCGTAACCCCAGTTAAAACCGTCTAAATCACGCATCGCGCTGGCAAGTGCTTGAGCATCATCAGAACCCGGAAAGTAGCTTTGCATTAAATCAGCAATGATACTGTTTTTATTTTCGATTTTACAAGCATCGGCGGCATCGTCTATTCGCTCACATAACTTACCAAGGGTGTCAATGATTTCAACGCGCTTATCCGCATCTTCTTCAATGGTGCCAATGTCTGTTACAGGGAGTAAGTGAAAATGCGTTAAACCTTTGTCAGCTAGTTGCTTAAGGTGCTGCATAGGGATGCTTTCAAGCTCAGTAAATGCTAAATATTTACCTTGGTTTGCTGCGCTTACTGACGTATCGCGAATACTAAAATCACGTACATGACCTTCATAGATAATGGCATCTTCCGGGTTGGTAATTGTTGGTACACTGCGCTCATCCCAGCCTTGTGGTTTGGTATCGTCATCATTTAAGTTGATCAACTGCGAATACAGGCCATTGCTTGATACATTCAGTGAGTAAGGATCGGTACTCCATAAACTTTCAATCGCTTGAGTAGTAGGGTGGTAAACATCAAACGCATAGCGGTAATAATGACGGTCGTATTTGCTGTCTAAACTCACTGACCAAATACCTGTATTGCTGTCTAACGTCATGGCAGTGCTATGTACTTGTGCTTTATCGGCGTCAAATACATTAAGCATCATATTGCTAGCGGTTGGTGCCCATACTGAAACATCAATTGCATTGTTATTATAATGCACGCCTAGCATGGCTTCATTTGCGTCGTTTTCACCTTGGGTGTAAAGTGCATCAAGGGCTTTGGCGGTTTGCACAAAACTTGCTTCAAGTAGCTTGCCTTCTGCATCGTAGCCCGCTACAACGAGCTGTTGTTTTATAAGTTGTTTTGCAGTAGCGGCATCCCAATTACCTTGATAGGCAGTCCAATCTGTTAAGTGCGGTACTTTCGCTGCTTGTGCATCGGTTAAACTCGTTGCCATTAATTCAACGGTTTCACCATTTAAGCCAGTATCAACATCAACAACCAAATCGGCAGCAGCTGATGAATGCAGCTTAATAATCTGCGTAAGCTCATTGCTTGGCTTATACAGCACAGTATTTAAATCAATCCAGTGTGCTGATGCACCGTCAATTGCAACCGGGCGTTCGCCAAGCGCTTCTACTGGGTATTCAAATACTGTTGGCTCACCATCAAAGGTAAAGTTCATACGTACAAAACGCTCGTCGTCCTGCATCAGTGGCATTGTTAAATCCACATCACCATGGGCTTTACCTGAACCTTCTGTGCCAATATGAATAATAAAATTAGCGCACTCGGTATAACCGTCTTTTAGCGCGACAATCCAATAAGCTCCATAGTTTGGATCGACACCATTATATTCATGGCCATTAGCCCAATCGGTGGCATCAAACGGCGGCGCGTAAGCATCACAGCCGTCGGTATTCCAAGAGTGTAAACGATAGCCTTCGTACCCTTCATTCTTATCACGTTTATAAAATAATACGGCTTCATTTTCCCCGGCGAATACCACTGGGTCTGGTAAGTCGGGGTTATAGCCACTGGTACAGCTTTCATTATTTGCATCTGGAAACAGCGGTGCGTCACAAGAGATAGGCTCAGGAGCAACACATTGAGTGCCTGCTGCATTAGGGACTTGCGGTACATCACAAGTCAATAAGGCTTGGCCTGCTTTTACATCGCTACTGCCTGAGCCTCCACAGCCAAACAGTAGTGTTAAGCTCACTGCTAATAGCAAATGAGTCAATTTAGTTATTTTATTCATTATTTATGCTCCAATTTGCTATTAGTGGCTATAGGTAAAACCTAAATAAACCTGACGACCAAAGTACTGGGTAGTACCGGTGATGTTTTCATTGCCAAAGTAACTTTGGGTTGGTTCATCAGTAAGATTATTAACCTGTAGCAACATGCCAAATGAGTCTGTAAATTGATAAGAGGTTTGAAAATCGACCACGGTCTCGGCATCAAAATTAACCACTTGCTCATTGATCGCCACTTGCTCTGAAACAAAGTCTGAGCGGTAACGCACATTAAGGCGGGTTTCAAAATTATCTAAGCTGTAAAATAAAGTGCCGTTTAACACGTTTTTAGACAAACCAGGTAAACCTTGTGTAACCGTTTCACCACCTAAGCTGGTGATAGATTCAACTTCGCTCTCGGTGTATGAATAGCTACCGTTAAACCCAAGGCCATCAAACGGCGCGGGTAAAAACGAAAATACTTGCGTGTAGGCAAGTTCAATACCGCGAATATAACCGCCATTGGCGTTATTTACCGCCGTTGTGTAAGTGCCGTTAGTTGTGGCAACTTGCTCACCACTGACTGGATTTTCTATATAGTCAGGGACGTTAAAACCATTACCTTTAAAGTCAAACCCTTCAATGGCGATGGTATCGATAAACGAATCGATGTTTTTATAAAAACCTGCGATCACTAGCGCACCATCTGACTCATCAAAATAATGCTCGTAAGAGATATCGTATTGGTCGGCATAAAATGGTTTTAAGAATGGATTATTGGTACTTGAGCCGTTAATTTTGCCGCTGGTTTTATCAGCCTGCGCACTGGCGTCCCCCGCTAGGCGATTAATCGGTGGGCGCGACATTACTTTAGCCGCCGCAAAGCGTAATTGCGTATTATCCGTTAGCTGAAAGTTTAAATTAAGGGATGGCAGATAATCGGTATAAGTTGTGCCAAGTACATTAGGTAAATAATTTTTATTTATGATGCCGATACTGTCGGTAATGTTTTGTGCACCGAGTGATAAATCGCCATTAACATTTTCTAAAATAGTGGCCGATTGGTCGGTATCAACACGGCGAATACCAATATTACCCAGTACTGGCATAGTACCAATTTCAGTATTAATATTAAGCATGGCGTAGGCTGAAAGCACTTCTTCATACACTGAGCCACTTTGTAGCATGGTCCATGAGTAGTTAGTGGTGTAACCTTGCGAGTCAACTACCCCATCTGCATTACCCCAAGTTTTAACTGGCTCTGGTGCGCCTTCAGGAAACCAAGCATTAAGCGCTTTGTCTAAATCAATCGCCAAATATGATGGGAAATAACTAAAGTCACCTTCCCAGTCAACGACATTTACCATGTCATTGGTTAAACGCAGTGGCGGCTCACTCACTGAAAAATCACCATCATTACCGTATTCAAACACTGAGCGGTTATTGCTGTATTCGCGATCTGAATAACGCGCGCCAAATTCAACAGAGCTAAACCAGCTGTTATTCAGCTCGTATTTAAAATCAAGACGATAAGCGCTTACTTCATCTTCATTTTGATAAGGGTAAATACCGTATTTACTAACCATTACTCGGTCGATATCACTAAATGCAGCCGCTTGATTAAAGCCTACATCAGGTAAATTTAAACCATTAAGTTGGTAGTTTATTGATACGTTTTTATCTAACACAGGTTCTTCGGCTGAGGCGTCTCCGGCAACCAACGCCCACAATAAGCCATTGCGAAAGTTACTTTTAGCCCGTGACAGCGACACATCAACATTAACGTTTAAACGTTCTGTCACTTGCCAATCGGCGTTAACACCGTAGCTATCTACTTCATCAAAGTCTTGGTTATCATCATTCACAATTTCAACGCGAGTGTAGCCTTTTGAAGTACGATTAACAGAGGCACCAACTACTGAATTTCCCTCTAGCTGAGCGTTTGTATAAGTGGCCGTTGGGCCACCTAATTTCACTCGTAACCCACGGGCAAATGACTCAGTATCAAAGCGTGATAAAAACACGTCCCCTTTTAATTTAAAATTATCCACCGGTGCCCATTCAATCGCCGCCATATAACCGTTACGGGTTTCTTCTCCACCTAAATGCTGAAGCTCAAAACCTTCGCTGATATACTCATTTTCAGGTTTAAGTTCGGGGCCATTAGTATCATTTGTAACACCATCAACGTCTTTATTATCGTTATAGGCAAGGCCAATAAACTGTGTTGCTACGCTGGGTTGAAATAACCGAGCATAACCAAGTGCGACACCTAAAGTATCGTCAAGATATTTACCTTGATAGGAAAAACTAATGCGGTCGCCAAACTCAGTGGCATCGTTCACCTCTGACGCTCGGTCGTTGTACATACCTCTGGCGTTAACCACAAACTTATGTTGCTGATCATTATCAAGCGGGCTAGCTGTTTGCAGTTCTACCGTACCTGCAACACCACCTTCGATAAGCGATGCTTTTGGTGATTTATACACGGCTGCTGAGCTGATCAATTCAGACGGATATTGGTCAAACTCAATACTACGGCTGCCACTAGTTGATACCTGTTCACGGCCATTTAAAGTTGAAAATACAAATCCACCGGACATACCGCGAATGTTGATTTCTGCCGCTTGCCCGCCGGTTCGTACCGCTGAGATCCCCGGTAACCGAGTGAGCGCATCAGCCATAGATACATCAGGCAAAGCACCTAAGTCATCCGCCGATAACTGCTCAGATACCGTATCAGTAAAGCGTTTTTGATTAAGTGATTGGATTAAACTACGACTAAAGCCACGCACTTCAATGACTTCAAGATCTTCTTCTAGTTGTGGTTTTTTTACGGTACTTTGCGCGTCACTTTCAACCGCAGCTAATACACTGCTGGCTGCAAACATTGCGAGCATTAACGCACTTAGTTTGAATTTCCCCATGAGCTTTCTACCCTATTGATTTTATAATTGTGTGCTGTTTGTTTTGAAATTGTGGATAAAATAAAACCAATAAAGTGTAACTAAAAAGTAAAATAAGTGTGATGAATACGTATGCAGCAGTAAGGGCAATAGCTAGCAAGGTGAGGAACTTAGTTTAGAAGTGCTGCGATCATGTAGATAACGTAAAATAAATCGACTGACTAACGGAATAACTCAGTCATAAGCCACTATTACACAGGTGAATTAGAAATTGCTAAAAACAGCTTTAAAGGGAAGTAGTAAGGATTAGTTAAGTTTAATAAACTACACCATTAGCACCACCCTTATTGCTAGACCAATAAAAATCACCGCTAATATTTTATCAAACCATGGGGATGATTTAGTAAAAGCAAAGCGCTTCTTTGAAAGCTCTGTCAATGCTGCAACAATCAGATACCAGCCAGTATCAATAGTAAAAACCGTTAAGCACATAATCAAACCGACCTTAAAGCTGAGATTGGCAGGATCTATAAACTGTGAAAACAGGGCTAAAAAGAATACCGCTAATTTAGGATTTAGAAACGCAATAGCAAAGCCGTCTTGCAAGGCTTGTTTTGCACTGCCACTTTGCTGAGCCACTTTTAACTCACTATTACTTGGTTTGGCTAATAAGATTTTAACCCCTAAATATGCCAAGTACGCTGCACCTAAGTAAACTAACACTTGATACACAGTAGGAAATTGCAACATTAGTGCACCGAGACCAAGTAACGATGCTGCAGCATAAAAACCGACGCCAACACCATGACTCAGCGCTGCCAACATGCCGTTCTTCATACTGCCATGAATGCTGTGTTTTAACACCACAGCCAAACTTGGCCCAGGAGACATTGCACCCATCATACAAATGGCGACTAAGCTTAGCCACAGTGATAACGTCATTTATATTCCTTATAGTTCTTCATTTTCAATAAGTAAGATGTATGCATAAACTTGGCCGTATAATCCTGTAGAGGCGCTAACATTTATTACTTTCCAGCCATCTTGGTTTAATTGATAAATTCGCTCATTAAGTGCGTCAATATCAATACCGCCTCTAAAAAAGCCACGCTGCTTTTTAAACTCAATTATTTTCTGCATGGCTGTATCGCTTATAATTGATACTCAAAATCATAAATGTGTATACCTGCTTCGATGCGAATTGCCATTTTTCCGCTAAGGCCTGCAAGTTCATTACTGCCAGAATCTGGCACCACGTTTAAAATTAATGAATCTTGGCCTTTATCCATAGTGCCAAAATGTTGCAGCACAAAGCTGCCTTGAAGACCTGCAAGTGTGCCAACTACTTGTTCAATTGCCACATAACCGGCACTGCCTTGAGTTGCGGTCATGGCACTGAGCATTTCGCCAGTGCTGGTTGCATCAAGCTCACCTGTAAACGTTTTATCAATCGACATACGACCCAGGTTTACGCCATCAATGCCCTTTGCATAACCTTCAATAGGATTGAGTTTAACGTTAAATTCGCCCGTTACTTTTTCAGTTGTCATGGTTAGTCCCTTAGTTAGTTATTGAAATTATGATTTAAGTAACCATATCTATACCCTATTCATCTAAAAGAATCCACTATGAGCAATAGTAAAACCGAGCAAAAAGACAAAGCTGCTTTTAGTAGTTTAATTCCTATTTTTCAGTTTATTAAGCCGTATAAATGGGTGGTTTTTGCAGCTCTTGCAGCATTACTTGTTACTGCCGGGGTTAATTTATCATTGGGCCAAGGAGTTAAATTTGTTATTGATCACGGCTTTATTGCGGGCTCTCAAGAACAATTAAAACAAGCCATAATCGTGCTAATTGGCTTGATCAGCTTATTAGCCATAGGAACATTCAGCCGTTTTTATTTAATGTCATGGATTGGTGAGCGCGTCAGTAATGATATTCGTAAAGCGGTATTTGATCGCATAGTCACCCTGCACCCGAGTTACTTTGAAGAAAACCGCAGTGGCGAATTAATGTCGCGCTTAACAACCGACACCACTTTGTTGCAATCAATCATTGGCTCGTCATTTTCAATGGCACTGCGCAGCGCTCTGATGCTAGTCGGTGGTTTAGCCATGTTGTTATTTACTAACTTAAAACTCACTTTAGTTGTAGTTGCCTGTGTGCCGCTGGTGTTAGTACCCATGATGATTTTTGGTAAAAAAGTACGCAAACTTGCCAGCTCCAGCCAAGATGCGATTGCCGATATCAGCACTTATGCGGGAGAAATAATTCAAAATATTAAAGTAGTGCAAAGCTATAGCCACGAACAACGCGAACAACACGCTTTTGCACTAGAGACCGAAAAAGCCTTTAACGTTGCGAAAAGCCGTATTAAACAGCGCTCATTTTTAATTGCTGCAGTAATATTTTTGACCTTTAGCGCAATTAGCGTGATGCTCTGGGTAGGTGGCAGTGATGTACTGGCAGGCACAATGACTGGCGGTGAGTTAGGTGCATTTGTGTTTTACGCCATTATGGTCGCGATGTCGGTAGCAACCGTTGCGGAGGTGTATGGCGAGCTACAACGTGCAGCGGGCGCTGCGGCGCGGTTACTTGAACTGCTCGCGGTTAAAAGTGAGATCACGAACCCTACAGTACCACAAGATCAGTTATTAAATAACAACTCTAACGCTCCAGCCATTAGTCTTGATAAAGTAACCTTTAATTATCCATCTCGTCCTGATGTGAGCGCCTTAAAAACTATTTCATTAACGATTGAACAAGGCCAAACAGTAGCAATCGTTGGTCCGTCAGGTGCTGGTAAAACCACGTTATTTGAATTACTACAACGCTTTTATGACCCTGCTGGTGGCGACATTAAGTTTCATGATATTAATATCAAAGATCTATCCCTTAATACACTCAGAAACAGCATGGGCATGGTGGCACAAAACCCGATTTTATTTAGCTCTGATGTGATGCATAACATTCGTTATGGCAACCCAGATGCAAGCGACGAACAAGTATATGCTGCCGCTAAGCATGCTCACGCGGATGAATTTATTGCACAATTACCTAACGGCTACGAGAGCTTTTTAGGCGAGCAAGGGGTGCGCTTATCAGGCGGCCAAAAACAACGAATTGTATTAGCAAGAGCGATATTAAAAGACCCAGAAATACTGTTACTCGATGAAGCAACCAGCGCTTTAGATGCGCAAAGTGAGCATTATGTACAAGCTGCGCTTGAACATTTAATGCAAAACCGTACTACGCTTATCATTGCCCACCGCCTCGCCACAGTAAAACATGCAGATGTTATTGTGGTAATGGAGCACGGAGAGATAATCGCAACAGGTACTCATCAACAATTGCTAGCGAGTAATCCACTTTATCAAAAATTATGTGAGCTGCAGTTTAATAGGGATTGAAGCGGTAAGCGGTAAGCGGTAAGCGGTAAGCGGTAAGCGGTAAGCG